>SLTF01000454.1 GCA_007130025.1 Spirochaetales bacterium
ACAATGGCGAGGGCGGCTCCGAAGGCAGCTCCCTGGGTGACGCCCACGAGTCCGGGTTCCACCAGGGGGTTGGCAAACAGCATCTGCAGCACGGTGCCCGACGCGGCGAGGGCTGCCCCCACGAGCAGGGCGGCGAGCACCCTCGGCAGTCGAAGCCCAAAGAGGATGCGCGCGGCAAGCGGATCACGACCGAGTTCCCCCAAGGGGATGAATCCGGGGCGCGGATACCGGCCGATCAGAATGGCGAGCACGGCCACCACAATGACCGCGCCCGCGACCAGTGCCGCGCGCCGGCGAAGCGAGGAGGCGCCGTCGGAAGTCTGTCTCAACGCAGGTCGCCGTCCAGCAGCGGCACGATGATGGAGTCAATCTGGGCGGGACTCATCCCGAAGAGAAACGAGAAGAACTCGCGCAACTCAGCGTCCATATCGAGATCGCTGAAGCGCTGCGGATGCAGGCGGGTGCCGAGCCACTGCAGCCCCAGGATCCAGCGCACGTCGGGTTGATCCCAGCTGTAGAAGTCTCCGGGGAAGGCGTAGACTCGTCCTTCTTGCGCCGCCCCCAATGATTGCCACTCGGGGCGCGCGAGCGTGCGTGCGGCGACCTGGTCAACCGGCTGTCGGTAGGAGACAATGGTGACGACCTCCGGATTCCACGCTGCAATCTGCTCGAACGAGACCGGCTGCCAGCCGCGCCCCGGGTTGCCTTCGACCCAGACCGGCGTCCCTCCCGCCATCCGTACCAGCTCGGTCTGCAGCCAGTCGCGAGGCGGGATGGAGAAGACCGGTTCTCCGGCGCTCTCGGTATACGAGAGCAGCAGAACCCGTGGTCGTTCTGCCCGCGGAATGTCCCGGACCCGCGACTCCACGGCCTCGCGCCGTTCGGCGAAGAATGCGATGAGCTCCTCGGCCCGGGTCCGGTCCTCCAGAATCCTGCCCAGGATGCGTAGATCGCGCTCGTATTGCTCAGGCGTCTCGAGATCGATATAAACCACCGGTATGCCGAGCCGCTCAAGCCCGTCGCCCAGATCATCGCGCATGATGGACTTCAGGATGGCCACGTCCGGAAAGACCGCCGCCATCTGTTCGGGGCCGACGTTGCGATGGAAGATGGTCTTCTCGCCGTAGGCGGGATCGATCGCCTCAAAGAAGTTCCCTTTCCCCTGCTGGATGTCGCCGATGCCAACAATCCGTTCCGATGCACCGGGGAACAGGTAGATGCCACCCGCGGTCATGATCACCGCCCGCCCGCCGAGCGCGATCCGCTCCGCCGGCCGCGGGATGGTGACCTCACGGCCGAGCGCGTCGGTGATGACCTGCGTGGGAAGATCTTCCGCCATCGGGCGCGCCGCGGCGTGCGGTAGCGCGCCAAGCACAAGGAGGGCGACGATCAGAAACAGCGTATGGGAAAACCGAACAGCGGTTGGTTGATGCATGATGTACTCCATGGTGAGTTGGTCTGCGTATCGTACCGCGATGACCGGTGTCCGGCAAGCGTTTAATCCCCGTCCCGGTACCGTCGGTACTCTTCTTCGGTATCCAGATCGATGATCACACCGCACTCTTCAACGGCAACCTCAACCATCGATGCGACCGAGAGCGCGTCGCGCATCGTCGCGTTCGGCGGAAGCGTGCGAACGCGCGCGACCACCGAAGGGGGTAACAGGACCGGGTGCCCGGGGGCGCCGTCGTGCACCGGTCGGACCGCCGGGAAGTCGCGGTCTCTGACCTGGCTTACGGTGGCGTGCGCCATGTGGTGCTCCGCGGCCCGATGGAGCAGGGCAAACACCGCGGAGGGAACAAGGGGCATGTCGGCGGGAAGCACAAAGCACCAGTCGGTACGAACGGCGGCCATGCCGCACTGAATGGAGGAGAACATGCCGCGGTCGGGATCCGGATTGTGAACCAGGGTCACGCCCTTGCGTCCACCGAACCGTTCGGGCAACCGATCATCGTGCGCAACCAGGATCACGCGCGAACCGGCAGCCCTCGCCGCATCGACCACCGCGTCTACGACCCACCCCCCGCGCCACGGCAGCCCGGGCTTCCACTCTCCCATGCGCTGCGACGCACCGGCGGCGGGGATGATGGTGTCGGGCAGGGCGCTCATGCGCCGATCATACCGCCCTCCGCCCCGTGGGGTCTACGTCCCGGGACTGCGTTCCGCGGGCCCCGCTACTCAGGGACGCTGAGCACCACAACCCCCTCGCTCCCGGAGATAGCCAGATGGGTCGCGGAGAGCCAGACCAGATCTGACGGCGTTCCGGGGTAGGCTGCGATGAAGGGGAGAGTCGATATCGACGTGACGCTGGTTCCGCTCACGTCGATGATGAAAAGCTCGAACGGTGAAACAGCGGCGACTCGTCGTTGCGTCTCGCCGGTTCCGATCGCTGCGATGGAACTGATCGGCCGCCCACGGGTAGCTCCGAGACCCGACGCGGAGCGAGGCGACCAGGTGGCTCCCAGGACGTTCCCCATGAGGAACAGTCCATCCTGAGTTCCAACCAGAAGGGCGCTGGAAGCTGCGTCGCCGATGACATGCAGGGCAAGGATCGGAGCTGGAATGAGTTGGTCGAACACGATCGAAGCGTCGAGTAGTTCTGAGGTATTTCTCGACAGGACGGTCGCGTCGGAGGTCGATGCCAGATGTGCTACCGCTTCCGCGGATATCCTGAAGGCCCCCATCCGTGATGAGACAAAGGCGTAACCTTCACCGGTAGTGGTTGCGTCCAGAACGGGCGCGCCTTTCACCTGTCTACTTGTATCGACGAAGAACCACCCAAGAATCGTTGGACTCTCTGGCTCGTTGGTTTCAAAGGAACGAGCGCGCCCTCCGATGCCGTTCGCGGTGCTAAACAGCGTCGAGTCAATCACGAGGCTCCGTGTGCCGGCTGGTTCCCATTGTGCTGCGGAGAGCGCCGGGATCGGGTTCCGCGCACGAGACGGACGCAACTCGGTGAACGTCGTTGTGTCGCGGAAGACATTCGGTCCCGCAAATAATCCGTCGGGTGTGGATACGATCAACGAACTCGACATACCGCGGGTGAGCTGAGCAACAGCGGTTGCGTTCTCGACGCCATAATCGGTGCGGCGCGATAGACCGGGCGGTATGTCACGCACACCGGGGCTCCAATCCAGATCGAATACCCTGCTCCCGCTGGCGGTAAAGAGCGTACTGATTCCTTCTCCGTCCACCTCCCACACCAGCGAGTTCACCGCCGCACCGGAGAGTGCCCAGGCTACCTGCGGCGCGCTCTCGAGGGTCACGCCAACCGAGACCTCGCTGCCGGCGGCTACCTTGAAGGGTGCGGAGCTACCGTAGCGGCTCACGTGAAACGCGCCGGTTCGTGGGAACGCCTGCCCTGCCGCAACGAAGAGTCGGTACACGGCCCCATCCGGCACGTTTTCGATCTCAACGATTGCCCGTCCGCTTGAGAACGATACCCACAGATCGGGAACGCCGCGTCCGCCCAGCGGGAAGAACCGCTGTTCACTGCCGGTTCCGGCAATCAGGAAGATGCGCGCGGCGTTCTCGGTGATCTCCAGCGTGCTGACCTCGTTGCTGCTCACCGCCTCGATCTCGAACCGTACCGCACCACTGCCGGGGATATCCGGCTGCCAGTAGCACGACGCGAGCAGGACCGTTGCCATCGCAAGGAGTGCCGTCATCACTCCGTGTGAACCCACGCGCGGGAATCGTTGCGCGTTTTGCATCGTTGGTTTCATTGTGTCCTCCTCACCGAATGAACACCCGCACACTGCCGGTCGTTGGCCGCCGTCGGGTTCGACGGACCGTCGGTGTGGTGCGGTCGGGGCTGAATGCCTCTGCGGTGACCGTAGCTCGTTCGAGGACCACCGTGTCGCTTCGGACCGGTGGGCTGTAGCCCTCTGCACGGGACTCCTGGCCGGCGATCACGATCCGCTGCTGGTTCAGGCGGTTGGCAAGGGCAACCTGGCCCTCGTCGACGCGCAGCTCGGTACCGTCGTAGGTGAATGAGGTCCCGCGGACCGACGCCGTCGACTGCGTGCTGCGCAGGCGGAAGTCCTGCTGCAGCCCTTCCGCCGTGCGAACCTCAGCAGACACCCGGCCGATCCGGAGGTTGAGTTCGGTTGTGGTGGTGTTCCCTTCCCGCAGAAACGACGAAACCGCCACGCGGGACATCGGTTCGATACGGACCAGGTTGCCGTTGACGTTGATAGTGGCCCGAGCGCCGAGTCCGGTGGCAATTTCCGCTCCAACGGGGATGGAATCGCGGACGGCCACCGGCTGCCACGCGCCACCCGGCTCACGAATCTCCACGCGACCGCTCGCGGCGGTCAGCATTATCTCCTGCGGTATCGCTGCGGCAGCTGCCAGCAGCATCAGAACCGCGATCAGCAACGGGGATTTCATGCACGCCTCCTAGAAACTCAGGCTCACGAGAGCCTGCACCGTGTACCGTGGGTCACGGGAAAGTGAGTCGATGGGGCCGGAATCGGCGTGGTTTGGGAGAAGCACACCTGCGGCGATCGATGCGCCAAGGTCCGAAAGGGGGCGGACGGTAACGGATGCGGAAGCCTCGCTTCCCAGATACCGGCCGCTCGCTTCGGTGTTCACCCCGGCGAGGTCAACCGGTCCGCCGTCAGCGGTCCGAAAGAAGGCGATCGCCGAAAGGCTGGTCTGAAGACCGAGTACCGGCCGCACGGTGACCTCGATCGAGGTTGTGCTGAGATTTCCGGGTGCTGCGCCGGCAACGAGTCCGATGGTCCTGCCCGCAACGGGAAGGAACTGCGTGGGCCGTTCGCTGCGGTACCCCTCTCGCAGCGACAGCGCATCTGCATCGCCACTCGATGACAGCAGCGATACCGCGACTGACGTGGCCAAGGGACCAGCTGCGAGATAGCGTACCTCACCATTGGCAATCCACCCGAGCATCCTGGTCTCCTGATAGGCGGGCTGGCCGAAATCGTCTTCGAAGAACGAGAGCACCTGCCCGGTCTGGACTCCTCCCACCAGCCGATAGAACCAGCGTGGCGCGATCGAACCGTCGACGCCGAGCAATGCGTACTGGGTGTTGACGCGGCCACCGTTTGCGTCCGTGGGGGTCGTTTCTCCCTCCTCGATGAGCCCGGTCTGGTCACGGAGGTCCTGCTGGGCGATGACCGAGACGGTGATATCCGTACGCGGAAGCGGTTCGATGAGCGCCAGCTCGACCATCCCGATCAGCCGACGGGGAGCGAGGCGCTCGTCGTCGTCCTGATCATCGAGTTCGTCGAGTCGGGAAAGGGTGATGTCGGCATTGGGTTTGAGCAGTAGTCCGGTGTAGACGGCACCAAGCCGAGTTACCGCGCGTTGACCTCCGGCCGTGAAAAGAATTCCGTCGCCGCGGTGAGAAAAGACCAGCCGGGAGAACTCGCTGAACGTGAAGCGCCCCGCGGTTACGCCCAGGGCCAACCGCTCACCCACGGGGGCGAGTCCATCTACAACGAGAAGATCCAGATCCGCGGTCACCAGCGGATCGCTGGACACGACCACGCTTCCCTGCGTCAGGAATACGAAGTTGTCGCTCAGCGGTGCGGTGATCCACGCCGCCGTTGTCGCTTCGCCGAAGAAGTCCAGATCGCCGTTGCGGTTGAGAGACCCAAATCCAGTGAGACTTCCGCCCCAGTCCAGCGAGCGGACGGGTTGAGCGGCGAGCGACAACAGAACCAACAACAAGGTGAGCTGTTTCACGGTGACACCCCCGTATTTGGTGGCGGCAGCAGACCAGGCCCAACGGTCATTTTACCTTACAAATTTTATTAACATTATACACTCGGCTTGCAGTTTTCACAATGTTTGGTGTGCATTTATTCATTTCTGCCGAGCGGATAGCATTGATGG
>SLTF01000020.1 GCA_007130025.1 Spirochaetales bacterium
AGCGGAGCTTGATTAATCCCGGAAACCGCCGAAAATAGAAGACGGGACCATGACTCAGAAACCGAACGCCGCCAGCCCATCGATTCTCATTGTCGACGACGACCTTGTTGCGTCAGAACTGTACGTGACCATTCTCGGTGCGTACGACATGACCAACACCCTGGTGTGCGAAGACTCGCGTCAGGTCATGGAAGTGCTGCGGGGAAACCAGGTGTCGGTCTTGTTGCTCGACCTGAACATGCCCTACGTCTCGGGACAGGAACTCCTTCCCGAGATCATCGCCGGCTTCCCTGAGATTCCCGTCATCGTCCTGACCGGGGAAGATCGGGTGGATACCGCCGTAGAGTGCATGAAGATCGGTGCGTTTGATTACATGACCAAGCCGGTTGACGAGAACCGACTGATCACCGCGGTGAACCACGCCCTCAAGATCCGGGAACTTCAAGACGAGGTGCACATCCTCTCCACCGGCGATGGGCTTCACAAATTGAAGAACCCGGACGCCTTCGACGAAATTGTTTCGGTCAGCCCGCAGATGAAGAAGCTCTTCCGGTATATGGAGGCGGTTGCCGAGAGTCCGAAGGCGGTTCTGATCACCGGTGAGAGCGGTACCGGGAAGGAGCTGGTTGCCCGGGTGATTCATCGGCTTTCGCGGAAAAGCGGCACCTTCGTTCCGGTGAACGTGTCGGGGCTCGACGATACGATGTTCTCGGATACGCTCTTCGGTCACCGACGCGGTGCATTCACCGGGGCGGACGCCAACCGGCCCGGCCTGATCGAGCAGGCCGCGGGCGGGACGCTCTTTCTGGACGAAATCGGTGACATGGAAATGGGCCCGCAGGTGAAGCTCCTGCGACTGTTGCAGGAGCGCGAGTACTACCCGCTTGGGGTTGATCTTCCTCAGCGGAGTAACGCGCGCATCATTGCCGCCACCAATGCTGATCTCAACGGTCGGCAGCGCGAAGGCCGCTTTCGCAAAGACCTCTATTACCGATTGATGGCGCACCATGTGCACCTTCCTCCGTTGCGGCAGCGCACGGAAGACGTTCCCGCCCTGGTCAACCACTTTCTGGATGAGACGGCGGCCACACTGAACAAGAAACGTCCCACGGTGCCGAAGGAGCTCTACACGCTCCTGGTGAACTACCACTTCCCCGGCAATATCCGGGAGCTGCAGTCGATGATCTACGACGCAATGAGCCGGCACGAAGGGGGAATTCTCTCCCTCTCGGTGTTCCGCAACTACATCGCCGAGCAGAGCGACTCCAACTCTTCGGACGGCTCAGGTTTCCAACTGGGCGCAGAGCAACCGCTGGCGTGGTCCGGGCGGTTTCCCACGTTGAAAGAGGTGGAGGATTTCCTGGTCGCTGAGGCGCTCGAGAAATCGAGCGGTAATCAGTCCATCGCGGCACGCATGCTCGGTGTCGCCCAATCGACGTTGAGCCGCAAGCTGAAGAACGGGTAGACGCGCCGCCAGGGTTATGCAATTTGCATAGTCATGCATTTTGCATAATTTGATAATTTCAATTCCGAGAATAACTTACCTCTGAATGGTTCAGATTCCATGCGAAACGCATAGGGGTTTACCCATTTCGCCGGTGCGTGAGAGATCGGCGCAAATCGTTTAAAGGTAACATAATAAAGGCCTCAGCGAATCTTGGCACGAAATGTGCACTTCAATGAAGAAAGAATAGGTAAGAACCAAGGTAAAATCGAAGTAAAAACCAAAGTAAAAGGGTTGGTCGCCTGCGGTGCAGGCGGTTTCGGAGCACCGCTCCGAGGCCGTCCGCACCGCTTTCTTTTCCCGATCCGGTATCCGGGTGGCGGTTCTTGAATCATACCGGGTTTTTCGCTATAACACAGGTGGAGGCTCGCACGCGATGAAGAGCAAAGGCGACTTTCCGGCCATGAACGAGAAGGAACCCGACGGGTTGAAGCCCGACGGTACGCCGTATCGTGTTCTGATCGTTGACGACTCGATGTTTGTGGCCAAACAGTTGAGTCAGATTCTCACCTCCGCCGGCTTTGACGTGGTTGCCACCGCGGGGGACGGACAGGCCGGAGTGGAGAAGTACAAAGAGCTTCATCCCAAGGTCGATCTGGTTACCATGGACATCACCATGCCCAAACTCGATGGGGTTTCCGCGCTCGAGCAGATCATCGCCTTTGACAAGGAAGCCACCGTCATTATGATCAGCGCGCTCGGAAAGAACGATCTGGTCAAGAAATCGCTCATCATTGGCGCAAAAAACTACATCGTCAAACCGCTGGATCGGCAGAAAGTTCTCGAACGGGTACTGAACTCTCTCGGGCGCTGAGCGGGTCGGCGCAATGCGCGGCGACGAGCGTACTTCCCACCATGCAGTAATTTCCCTCATTCTTCGGCGTCTCGGACGGCTCGCGCTCACCGTGATGCTCATCTCAACGGTTGTCTTTCTCACGGTTCGGGTGATTCCCGGCGATCCGGCGCGAACCGTCGCGGGAATGGATGCCGCGGAACCGGCGGTGGAGGCGCTTCGAATTCGCCTGGGCCTGGATCGTCCCCTCTGGCGGCAGTACCTCGGGTGGCTGTGGGACACGCTTCGACTCGACTTCGGCACTTCCTTCTTTTCGCAGGAACCCGTGCTGGATCTCATTCTTGACCGGTTTCCCCTGACCGCCCTTCTGGCGATCTCATCGTTTCTGGTGTCGCTGTTGGTGGCAATCCCGATCGGAGTGATTGCCGCGGTCAAGCGGTGGACCGTCTGGGACGGATTGGGGCTCATGTTTGCCCAGGTAGGAATGGCGGTACCGTCGTTCTGGCTTGCCATCCTGCTTCTGATGCTGTTTTCGGTGCGCCTGGGGCTGTTTCCCCTCTTTGGCGCCGACAGCTTCATGCACTGGATTCTGCCGGTGGTCACCTTGGCCACTGAGCGTGCAGCGGTGCTCGTACGGTTTGTGCGGGCATCCATGGTTGAGGAGCTGGAAAAAGAGTACGTGCTCGCGGCCGACGCGCGCGGCCTGCCCCATATGAGGGTTCGGTTTTCCCACGCCCTGCGAAACGCGCTGATGCCGGTTGTCACCATCGCCGGTATTCAATTTGGGTACCTGCTCGGCGGAGCGGTTATTGTGGAGCAGGTGTTTTCCCTGCCGGGTCTCGGTCGCCTGTTTCTCAGCGCGATTGTGTCGCGCGACTTCCCGGTGATTCAGGGCGGGGTGGTGTTCATTGCGGTGGTCTTCTCTCTGTCAAATTGTGCCGCCGATCTTGTTTCGGCCGCGGTGAATCCGCGGATACGGGTCGGCTGATTGTGGATGCACTGCTTTCGGTCCGCGATCTGACGGTGTCGCTGCCGGGGCGCGCCGGTTCGATCGACCTCGTCAGGTCAATCTCGTTTGAACTGCATTCGGGTGCGGTTCACGCCCTGGTGGGCGAATCGGGTGCCGGCAAGACGCTGACCGCACGGGCGATCCTCGGCCTGCTCCCGCGCGGCTGTGAGGCTCGGGGTCAAATCCTGTTGAACGGGAGCGATCTTCTCCAGCTCCCCGAGTCACAACTCCGTGCAATCCGGGGACGTCGCATTGCGATGGTCTTTCAACAGCCTGATCAGCATCTCAATCCGTCAATGCGAGTAGGAACTCAGATTGAAGAGGTGCTGCGGGTGCATCTCTCGCTCGATCGAGATGGGGCACGACGTCGAACCGCAGAGCTGCTCGCGCTGGTTGAGCTCCCCGAACGATCTGCCGCGCGTGCCTTTCCCCACGAGCTCTCCGGTGGAATGAAGCAGCGGGTGATGATCGCACTTGCGATTGCCTGCGGACCGGATATTCTCATTGCGGATGAGCCCACTACGGCGCTCGACGCCCGGGTGCAGGCCCAGATCATGAAGCTTCTCGACCGCATTCGTCGGGAGGTCTGCACCGCGGTGCTCTTCATCTCGCATGACCTTGCGCTGGTGGGGCGGGTTGCCGACGAGGTCTCAGTGATGTACTGCGGACGTATCGTGGAGCACGCCTCTGCGCGTGCGCTCTTTGAGTGCGCGCATCACCCGTACACGCAGCGCCTGATTGCTTCCACCCCCGATCCAGCCAAGCGGGGCCGGCCGCTCGCAAGCATCCCGGGGACCGTCCCGGACTCCGGCAAGGTGCCCGACGGATGCGCCTTCGCACCACGCTGTCCGCTCGCCGGCGAGCGGTGCAGACTCGAGACCCCGGCACTGCGTACCACCGAAACAGGCCGACGCGCCGCCTGCCACTTTGCGGAAGCGGTGATGGAGGGGTGTCTGCTTGACCGATGAACTCGTGCGAATCGATGATGTCAGCAAAGTGCACTTCCAGGCCGGGCTTTTCCGCCGACGGACGCGTTCCGTGGTTGCCGTGCAAAACCTGTCGCTCTCAATTACCGCCAATACCGTGCTCGGCCTGGTAGGAGAGTCCGGGTGTGGAAAGAGCACCCTCGCGCGGGCGGTCGCGTGGCTCGACCCCCCGACGTCAGGCCGGGTCGTTGTTGCAGGAATTGATCCAGCGCTTGGAGACCGTTCACGGATGGCGCTGTTTCGACGGACCGTGCAGATTGTGTTTCAGGATCCGTATTCCTCGCTGAATCCACGCTGCAGCATTGGTGAGAGCGTGGCCGAAGGGCTGCGCAACCAGGGGGTGCCGCCGGACCGCCGCCGGCGTGAGGTCTCGCGACTGCTCGATATGGTGGGGATATCATCAAGCCGGACATCCGAACGGCCGCACCGCTTTTCCGGTGGCCAACGCCAGAGGATTGTGATCGCGCGGGCGCTAGCCGTTCAGCCGCGGTTTTTGATACTGGATGAGCCGGTCTCGAGTCTGGATGTTTCCATACAAGCCCAGATGGTAAATCTGCTGTTGGACTTGAAACGCGAGCTCTCACTCACGTATCTTTTCATATCGCACGACCTGAATCTCATTGCGTATCTCAGCGACGAGATTGCCGTCATGCGTGATGGGAGAATCATCGAGCAGGCACCGGCCGAACAGTTGATCGCGGCGCCGGTGCACCCGTACACGCGCGCGCTCTTCGCCGACGCGCCCGTGCTGCCTTCACCGCGATCGGGGAGTTCATGATGAAAGGTATTCTGTTCTATGCGTTGGCGGTCCTTATGCTGGGTTCGCCCGCACCTGCTTCTGGAGCCGGCAGTCGCGAAGCAACCGCGGCACAACCGACCACCCTGCAGTTTGCGCTGTCGGGGAACCCTAATACCCTCGATCCGCACGCAACGGCGGGGACGCTGACGTTTCAGGTTATGCGAAGCGTCTACGACACCCTGGTCGAGCCGGACGAATCGGGTCGGATTGTTCCCGCGCTCGCCCAGTCGTGGGAAGTGTCCGCAGATGCTCGGCACTGGACCTTTTCTCTTCGCTCGGGAGTGCGGTTTCACAACGGAGATGAGTTCACATCTGAGGATGTCGTTGCCACCTTCGCGCGCCTTCGCGATCCGGAACGGGCATCCGTGCATGCGCCGGAGTTTGCCGCGGTCTCAGCGGTGGAGGCGCTCGATCGCTATACCGTGCGGTTTTCGCTCGAACGGCCGCACGCGCCCCTGCTTTCCGCGCTGGCGTCCGGCTGGAGCGCCATTCTTCCGCACCGGCTGATTTCGACGGGACATGACTTTGGCGCCAATCCGGTAGGCACCGGGCCCTTCGTCTTCGAGCAGTGGGTGCGCGACAATCGCATTTCCCTCGCGCGAAACGACGATTACTGGATTGACGGACAACCGGCGATGGCCAGGGTCAACTTCAACATCATCACCGAGGTCGCGGTGCAGGTGCAGGGGCTGCTCACCGGAGATCTCCACATCATTGATATGGTTGGGCCCACAGATATCGCCCGGATCGAACGGAATCCCGCCACCAAACTCGACACGGGACTCTCGTCGCTGGTGATGGTGATGGCCATCAACACCCGGCGCCCACCGCTTACCGACGTGCGAGTGCGACGCGCGCTCAACCACGCAATCGATAAGCAGACCATTCTCGACGTGGCATACGCCGGCGGGCGCCCCATTGGAACCTTCATGGACGCGGGTGACCCCTTCGCCCTCGATCTCGCCCACCTTCACCCCCACGACGTTGACCGTGCTCGCGCGCTGATTCGCGAGGCGGGCGGCGTGAACCGCGTCCTGGATCTGGTCTTGCCGCAAAACTTCGAACCGCACGTGCGGGCCGGCGAGATGTATCAGCAGATGCTGGCTCAGGCCGGGATTGAGGCGCAGATTCGTCTGGTCGACTGGTCCACCTGGCTTTCGGACGTCTACGGGGCAGCCAATTTTGACCTGACCGTAATCGGCCACACGGGAAAACTGGACCCCGACGGCAGGTTCTCGCTCTTCGAGACCGACCGAAACTACGTCGGCTGGAGTCATCCGGAGATCCCCCGCCTGCTGCAGGCGGCGCGCATCGAATCAGAGTTTGCGGCGCGGCGCGAGTACTTTGCCGAAATTCAGCGGTTACTGGCGGAAGAGGTTCCTTTTGTGTTTGTGGGAACAAACTACCGGTTCATCGCGATGCGCGAGACCATTCACGGTTTTCACATGGACGGTAAGCTCGACACGTACGATCTTCGACGCGTCCGGTTCCGCTGAATCACCCAATCGGAGCCCCCGGTGAGAAGGCGAACCGAGATCTTCGTGCGAATTCTTCTCGGAGTTTCGGTTGTCTATCTGATGGGCCTGCTGGTGGTGGCAATTGCCGCGCCGCATATCGCGCCAACGGATCCGCGACTGCAGAACATTCCTGCCCGGTTTTCTCCTCCGGGAACTGCCGGTTTTCTCCTGGGCTCCGATGAGTTCGGGCGCGATGTATTCTCGCGCATCCTGTTTGGTGCCCGCTCCGCGCTGCTGGTTGGCGGCGTATCGGTTATCCTTGCCCTCGGGATCGGCTTGGTTGTGGGGCTGACGGCGGGGCTCGCCGGCAAGGCGGTTGACTCCGCGCTCATGCTCCTGATGGATGCGGTGCTCTCGTTTCCTACGGTTCTGCTGGCCATTACGGTGGTCTCGGTTTTTGGCTACGGCCTTCCGCAGGTCATGACGGCAATTGGAGTGATCTTCAGTCCGTTGTTTGCACGGATTATCCGCACCGAGACGCTCGCCCTGAAACAGGAGCCCTTCGTTCTGTCTGCGCGGGCGCTGGGCACTCCGCTGCGGCGGATTATCACCGTTCATCTGTTGCCCAACATGCTTCCCAAGATCGTTGTGCAGTGTACGGTCACCGTGGCGCTTGCCCTGGTTGTGGAAGCATCGCTCTCGTTTCTCGGTGTGGGCGCACAACCGCCAACGCCCAGCTGGGGGCTCATGCTGCGGAACGCTCGGAACTACCTCTTTGATGCGCCGTGGCTCGCGCTCTATCCCGGGCTCGCAATCGGATCAACGGTCTTCTGCTGCAATCTGCTGGGAGACCTGCTCGGAGAGCTGCTTCAGCGCGACCAGTGAATGCCTGGATCTGCTCGACGCTGTTCCATCACGGCGAGAAGCCAGCGATCGAGGGGGAGCAGGGAGCAGTTTCGCTTCCGACACGGGCGCCCGATGGTGCGCCCATCGCTCAGGTTACTGTCTCCAACCGCGTGAGTAATTGCGGCCGCTGCGTCTGATGCCGATACGCCGTCTCCCCACGCTCCGGCGATTGCGCACACCACCGATATTGCCTCTCTCATGGCACGCTCCCACAGATCCTCTATTGATTCGTACGAGGGGTTCTCAACATCACAGGGGTTGTACCACGGCAGGTGGGAGTCGTTGGCAAGATCGAGTGCCTCCGGGAGGACCGGGGGGTGGAGCAGGCTGATCCAGCGCGCACGACGGCCGACGGGTTCGTCGGACTGCAGGAACTCCTCATAGCGCTCGAGGGTTACGAGATTCGTCGCCCCGTAAAACCCGATCGCATCGTGATAGGCATTGCGCAACCGGAGTGCCAGGTGAGCATCGGTGCGACTGGCCGGCGATACCGCGTGGAGGGCTCGGCAGTACGCGTGGGCGATTGGCGCGGGGAGGTCGGGGCCACAGTCGAGTCGGGCGAGTACGTCGAGGGTTTGGGGGCTCTGGTTCCATCGTCGGTGCAGAATGATCACGTCGAGCGCGCGCTCGAGCCATGGGTGCAGCTGGAAGGGCGGATCCGTGGCAACACGGGGAGCCGACGCCCCCCACCCGGCACGGTAGTTGATGAACGGATGAAACTCGCGGTCGAGAATCGCGTGCGTTGCGAAGGCCAGAACGAAGGCGCCGAGACTCGATTCCAACCGGACGGCACGCTCGCGAGCGCTTTCCGCCATCGCGGCAACGGCCGCCCCGTAACCACGCCGGTGGAGCAGGGCCCCGTATCCAAGCGCGGACGGGCGGCGGCGGCGGTTGTGATAAAAGATATCCGGTCCTTGTGCCCCGAGGCCCAGCCACGGCGACTCGACCGGCACCGTGAGATCGGCGAGGCCACGGGAGATCGCCTCGACGGCAAATACCAGATGAGCAATCTGCGACGGCATGTGACGGCATGCTACCATGGTGGTCGGAGCACAACAAGGCGGCGAGTTGTGAGCGGCGGGTGACGCAGTCAGCATTTCGCGCTACACTGTCGCGCGAATACCGTTGAGGGAGAGCAAGCCATGGCTCGGGCTCGAGTAAAAACGTCTGATATTCTCGTCATCAACTGCGGCAGTTCGTCGTTGAAGTACGAAGTGTACGAAATGCCGTCGCGCAACAGCCTCGGGAAAGGGCAGGTCGAGCGGATCGGTGGTCCCGTTGGAGTCATCTCCCAGGACTCGATTGGTGGGAAGTACTTCCGGGAACGCCCCGTTGCGGATCACCAGGCCGCGGTTTCGGCGATGATTGAAGCGTTGACCGATGAAAAAGATGGTGTCCTCGACAATCTGGACAACATCGTTGGCGTCGGCCATCGAGTTGTGCATGGCGGCGAAAAGTACGCGGCCTCCGTGGTGATTGATGACCAGGTTATTGCCGCAATCGAAGAGAACATCGAGCTCGCGCCCCTGCATAACCCCGCCAACCTGACCGGCATTCAGGAAGCAATTCGTGCCATGCCGACCGTACCCCAGGTTGCGGTCTTTGACACCGCCTTTCATCAGACGCTGACGCCCGCGGCTTTTCTCTACGGCCTTCCGCGCGAACTCTACGAAAAATACCGGATCCGGCGCTACGGGTTTCACGGTACCAGTCACCGCTACGTCGCCAACGAAGCGGTTCAGTTTGTGAAGCGATCGATCGAGAACACCAACGTCATCTCCTGCCATCTTGGCAACGGAGCCTCGATCACCGCGATCAAACACGGACGATCCATCGATACGTCGATGGGTTTTACCCCACTCGAAGGGCTGATGATGGGCACCCGGTCGGGCGATCTCGATCCCGCCATCATTTTCTACTTGATCGAGCGCGGGCACTCGCCGGCCGAACTCAATAACATGCTGAACAAAGAGAGCGGGCTGCTTGGGCTCTCGGGTATTTCCAACGACCTTCGTGATCTGGAAGAC
This sequence comes from Spirochaetales bacterium, assembly GCA_007130025.1. GTDB lineage: Bacteria > Spirochaetota > Spirochaetia > DSM-27196 > PWMO01 > PWMO01. The sequence goes on from SLTF01000020.1 coordinate 9,482, forward strand.
GCCGCGGAACGAGGAGATCGAAACGCACTTGAGGCGCTGGAGGTCTACGCATATCGGATCCGCAAGTACATCGGCGCGTATGCCGCCAACATGGTGAAGGTCGACATTCTCGTCTTCACGGGGGGGATCGGGCAGTACGGCACCAGGATGCGCGAGCGAATCTGTAACCGACTTGAGAACATCGGTATCGTAATGGACTACCGTAAGAACCTGGAAAACGGCCCGCGCAAGGGACTGATCTCGCGAGACTATTCGCCGGTGGATATTGTTGTGGTGCCGACAAACGAAGAGCTTCAGATTGCCATCGACACCTTTGCCCTGGTTGCACCGAAGGAGTAGTCGACTGCCTTCACGTGAATCTGTGGTTGATGCGACTCTCCTGCAATCGGTTGATGTTGAGGTACTCGCCGCGCGTTTTGCGGAGTTGGCTCGGCATCAGGCATTGGCGCTTCTCGTCCCCGTTCTGACGACTCCCGTCTCGGGCACGCCGGAGGACCGGCAAGACTTCCCGGCGAATATTCAGGACACGCCCGACGGCAGCTGGCTTCGAGTCCGCGTTGGTTTGCCGGCTCTGGTATCCTCCGACGGCCATCCGCTGGAGGCGGACGTCATCAAGCGGGAGGCGGGGGTGACCACCCTTTGCATGGTCAGCCTCGAGCGGGGGACTCCGCTGCATGAGACCGCCGCGCGGGTTGTGACGGCCGTGGAAGAGCACGGACTCGCGGTACATCGCACCGTATTGGTCCGTGCGCAGAAGGGGTTTGTTCACCCGGGTGTCCTCGATCCAGACAAGCTGTTCGAACGCATCGATATCACCGAGGCGGTCCGCGCGGCGCAGGTCGCTGGGCAGTGCGATCGCGTCGCTGATGGAGGCGCCGGCGGCAATGGAAAGATCCCGGCCGACGGGGAACGATCGGTCGACGACCCTCGCACCTTGTTTCTCGGAAAGAAACGGGGAGAGGAGCTGATTTCGATGGGGGTGACTTCGCTGCGGGATCTTCCCGAGGGCGTCACGCTCTCCCGGCGACAAACCCTGCAGGTAGCTGCAATTGAGGGGGGAGTCGCGCACGTGGATCAGCCCGCCCTCGAAGCATTTCTGTCGGCTCTGCGGTACCCCGTCAAGTACCTCGATTTCGAGGCGTTCTCGACACCGGTTCCTCCCTTTGCCGGAGCGCGGTCGTGGGAACACATCCCGTACCTTTATACCGTGCAAACCGTGCCCTATCCGGGTGCCCCGACCGAGCAAAGCTGGTATCTGGGAGAAACGCTCGATTCCACGGGTGAGGATTTCTGCGCACGACTCCTCGAGCATCTCGGTGAGGACGGTTCGATCGTTGTCTACGGTCGTGACTTTGAATCGCGTGCCATTGCGCGTCTGGCCGAACGGCTTCCCGATCTCGCGCTCCCGCTGCGCAACCTCCTCGCCCGGATTGTCGATCTCTCCTCGGTGTTTTCGGAGTTTGCCTACTATCACCCACTGCAGCGCGGCAGCGTCTCCATGAAAGCAGTGCTCCCGGTCTTGACCGGTCGCGGGTACGACGATCTGGTGATCCGTAACGGGCGCCAGGCGAACTTGCTGTTTGCGCTCTCGGTCCTTTCGGGTTCGCCGTTATCGGTGCAACATCGGCACCATCTTGTTGAGTACTGTTTGCGGGATACTGCGGGAATGGTGTGGATGGTCGAGGCGCTCACGCGCCTCGACGGGAATATCAAAGAATCGTCGTACGGTGCTTAGCGGCTGGTTGCGACGAAGTTGCCGAAGCTCGCTCCGAGGCTGTTGGTCCGCAGCGCAACGTAGTTACCGCGCAGAACCGCCGGATTTACCCGGAAGTAATAGCGAATCGGTGCCGTGGGATCAAGAACGCCGATCTCACCGGTGCGGGTATCAACGCGAATGCTGATTGGTACGTCGCGGTAGAGGTACGGCTCAACGTCTTCGAGGCGGAGGTCGATGCCGAGTTCCTGGCGCAGAATCGCCATGATGTCGAGGCTCATCACCGGATTGCCGAGCAGCTGGCGGATCTCTTCGCTGCGCATCAGGGTCATGTCGACGTTGGACCGGCTTTCGTAGACCTGGGCACGAAATCCGTAGTGCTCGGGGGCGTTCCGCCGAGTCTCGGGGCGGGTGTCAAGGTTGAGCCAGAGCAGGTAGCTCTGTCCTGCACCCCAGGCTGCGCGCCGAAGCGGAGGATTGCTCACGCCCAGCTGCACGCCGAAACCGGCGTGGAAATGCTGATTCTGCCAGTCGGCGTCCGATCGATAGCCGCCACTCCCATACCGAATGGTGAAATCGATCTGATAGGTACCGCTCTGGTTCAGTGGTTTGTCGATTCGGGCCAATGGGGCACGATCATCGCGCTGATGCAATCGATTACCCGATACGGCCCAATTGCCCGCAGCGGGGGTCCATCCGCTCATGGTTGCAAAGTTGTGCTGCTCGAGCACCGTCTGTGCAGCCAGGGGCGAAACCAGCAGGATGCAAAGCGCGGCCATCACCAGTAACATTTTTCGCATGTTGAAGTCCTCCTCGGGGTTTGTTCACCGACGTGGTTCGTGGTATCTCGACTATCATAGCCTCTGCCGGGGCTCCACGCAACCAAAAAGTTGCGTGCCGGCGACCGATTTTCATCAGAATTCGGTTAGTCCGTCGCGGATGTGCCAGAAGCGGCGCTTTTTTGTCCTCCAGAGCGCTTTCCAGGCACCCGGCAATGGGCCGCAACACACTTCGGTTTACAGGGGTGACGCTTGGCGATACAATCGGGGGATGGAGCATCATCCGATCGGGATCTCAGCATTTACTGCTGTTCGGGTACCCGCGCTGCGGTTTGGCTGCGGGGAGTGCCACGCCCTGCCGCGTATGTTGTCCGATGCCGGATTTGGTCGAATCGGCATCGTCACCGGATCCGCGTCGTTTCGCGGTTCCGAGGCGTGGGGACGGTTGCAAGACGACCTGAAACACGCCGGAATCACGGCATCGGATCACCAAATTGCCGGAGAGCCCACGCCGGCCGCGGTGGACGACATCGCTGCGGTGCTTCGAGCCAACGACGCGCAGGCGGTGGTTGCAATTGGAGGCGGCAGCGTTCTTGACGCCGGAAAGGCGTCTGCCGCCGCGGTATTTGCCGACGGGTCGATTCGAGATTACCTGGAAGGGGTTGGTACCCGGGCGCCAAACGGACGAACCCTTCCGATGTACGCGGTGCCGACCACCGCCGGCACCGGAACCGAAGCAACAAAAAACGCGGTGTTGAGTGAGATCGGGCCCAAGGGATTCAAAAAATCGCTGCGGCACGACAACTACACGCCGGTGGCCGCCATTATCGATCCGGAACTTGCCGTGGGTTGCCCGCCGGAGGTGACGGCGGCCTCGGGAATGGACGCGCTTACCCAGCTGCTTGAGGCGTGGGTCTCCACCGCTGCGAGCCCGTTTACCGACGCGCTGACCGAGTCGGGGTTTGGGTGGGCGGCGCGGTCGCTGGTACGGGCGGTGCTCCACGGAGATGACCTGCATGCGCGCTCGGGGATGGCCTACGCGGCCTATCTATCCGGCGTGGGTCTGGCGAATGCGGGACTCGGAATCGTCCACGGTGCCGCTTCCCCCATCGGGGCTCGTGTTCCCATTCCCCACGGCGCTTTCTGCGGAACCATGCTCGCTGCCTCGGTGCGTCACACGCTGCGGAAACTTGAGCCCGCAGATCCCGGTGCCGTGACAGCCCTTGCCAAGTACGCGCGAGCCGGTGAGGTAATCACCGGACGAAGCTGGGGCGGTGATGCGGACAATCGGGCGGCCCTGGTCGCCGAGCTGGAGCGCATGACCGAGATACTCGACCTTCCCCGGCTCTCTGATTTTGGAGTGACCAAAGAAATCTGCCGCGACGTGGCCGCGGCCACAGCGGGTAAAGGACACCCCGCACCGTTTTCCGCGGCAGACGTTGAAGCGCTGCTGATCGAGCGGCTGTAGCAACACCAGGAGATACCATGATACTCGTCGTTGGCCAGAACAGCGTCTGGCAGAAGACCTACCAGTTTGAACAGATCGTCCGGGGCGCGGTAAACCGTGTGTCGCACCACTTTGAGTCGGCCGCGGGGAAGGGCTCCAACGTCTGTCGGGCGCTGGCGGTCTACCGAATTCCCAGCGAGTTGCACGCGTACGTGGGGGGCGCGAACGGAACGAAGTTTGCCGACAGCTGCCACGCGGATGGACTCGCCACGCGGTTCACCACCATCGCCGGGGAGACGCGCAACTGCGTCACCCTGCTCGAGGATGACGGCACCATGACGGAGCTTGTCGAGGCGGCGCCCCAGATATCAGACGATGAGCGCGATCACGCCCACCGAATGGTGCGCGAGCGGATTCGGGCCGCATCGATGCTCGCAATCGGTGGAACGGCAATGACCGGCGAAAGCGACGACTGCTACCTTGAGTTCGTTCAATGGGCCAGGGAGCAGAACGTCCCGGTCATTCTTGACTCCTACCGAAGCCATGGAAAACGCGCGCTCGATGCCCATCCTCAGATTCTGAAAATCAATCGCGATGAACTCGCGGAGTTGTCGGGGCTCCCGGTGGACACCGAGGACGACCGGGTTGCCGCCTACCGGCTTCTGGTCGACCGCTACCAGCTTCGCTGGATTGTGATCACCCACGGGAAGGCGGGCGCCGAGGGCTACAACGGCCACGCGGTGGTGGCGGTCGCGCCACCGACGGTAACGGCGGTGAACCCCATCGGCAGCGGGGATTCGGTCACCGCCGGGGTGATTGCTGCCCTGATCGCTACGGGGCGTCCCGTCGATGAGTGCTGGTCGGACCAGGACGTCTTGAGGGCCGCGGTGCTGGAAGGGGTGGCCTGCGGGACGGCGAACTGCATGAACCGCAAGCCCGGACATATCGAGCCGGTCGACCTCGAGTGGGTCCGCACCCGCTGTACCGTTTTGCACCGCACCCTGCCGTGACGGAGGGTGCGGGCTCTATCCCTGCTGCTCGAGCTTCAGGGTGATGGTCGGTTGATTGCACACCTCGTCCGGTCCAAAGTACTGAATCGCGCCGGGAAAACGGAACGACGTCTTCACCGCCCACGTTTCGCGCTCCGCGGCAAACGCTTTGAACGGCGGCGCGTCAAGCTCCACCAGCGCCTTGCGAATCACCGGCTTCTTCTTGCCGTGACGCTGCTCGAGATTCATCATCATGGTGATGGGGATTCCGCCTGCGGTCCAGCGCTCCGCCGGACGAGCGAGGTTGCGTACGCTTGCAAGGTAACCCGTGACACCGTTGGCAATCAGCACGAAGGCGGTGTACCCAAGCGAATAGCAGTAGTCTGAGTCAAAGTTGGAAGGGAAGGCGCATCGCCCCTCGTAGCCGAAGAAGTGGTTCAGGGCGCTGAATTTCCCCTTGAACGCTCCGCGCTTCTGCATCTCGGCGAGTTTCTCCGCCACCATTTCGGTGAGCAGCTTCTCGGTTTCGATTCGTGATACCTGGACGTTACCGTGCGGGTCACGATCCATCAGAAGCTGTTGCTGAATGCCCCTGGGCAGCGAATCAAAGACCCGTGCGGAGTCGGTGGAGAGCTTGCCGCTCATGAACTCGATCTGATGTTCGGCATCCTTCAGGCGGGCAAACTCGTCTGCCGACGCTGCGAGAATGTCGTTGATCTGTGAGATGAGTGTTCCCATCTCGGGAATGAACTCAATGAGTCCCTCCGGGACGAGGGCAACCCCAAAGTTCTCCCCCTGTTCGGCCCGCTTCGCGACCACGGCGCAGATTTCCGTGACGATCGAGTCAAGCGTCTGCTTGCGGGCAGCGACCTCTTCGGACACCAGGCAGATGTTTGGGCGGGTCTGCAGCGCGCATTCCAGGGCGATGTGCGACGCGGACCGTCCCATGAGCTTGATAAAGTGCCAGTACTTCTTGGCGGAGTTGGCGTCCCGTTCGATGTTTCCGATCAGCTCGGCGTAGGTCTTGGTGGCGGTGTCAAAGCCAAATGAGGTTTCGATGTAAGCGTTCTTCAGATCTCCGTCGATGGTTTTGGGTACCCCGATGACCTGAGTCTTCATGCCGCGCGCCAGGAAATACTCCGCGAGCACCGCCGCGTTGGTATTTGAATCGTCGCCCCCAATTACCACAATGGCGTCGATACCGCGGGTGGCACAGGTTTGGGCAACGGCCTCAAACTGCTCGTCGGTCTCGATCTTGGTGCGGCCCGACCCGATCACATCGAATCCACCGGTATTGCGGAACTCCGCGAGGTAGTCGGCGGTGATCTCTTTCACCGAGTCGTCGGTGATGCCCGATGGACCACCGAGAAATCCCAGGAGCGTCGACTCGGGATTGGCGGCCTTGAGCCCGTCGAAGAGGCCGGCGATGACGTTGTGACCGCCGGGGGCCTGACCGCCGGAGAGCACCACGCCGACGGTCCGGCGGGTATCGACCTCCGGATTGGTTCCTTCCACGAACTCCGCGATCGGTTTCCCGTAGGTATGGGGAAAGAGTTCGCGGATTCCGGCCTGGTCGGACTCAGACTCCGTAGCCTCCCCAAATCGGGCGGCCACGCGTGCGATCGGCTGCTTCAGTACCGGCGGTAGTTTCGGAATGTAGGCGTATCGCGCCACCTGGAGGGGTGATTGCATGGGTTGCTCCTTGAACCTCAGTGGTTGTGTTCCCCCAACCATAGCCGGTCGAGTCCAAAGTTTCAAGAATCGGTGGAGCGGAACCCCGATGGGTCGCCGAGGACCACCGGCCCAACCGGCCGCACAAACAGCTCCGTCACCGCACCGGCACCCATGACGCGCTCCATTTCGCTGCGATAGGCGTTGAGCTGCTCGCGCGGTACGTAGGCCTGCATCGTTCCCGCAAACCCGCCCCCGTGAACCCTGCTCGCCCGCGCCGGCAGCCGGTCGCTCAGGGCGAGGCACAAAGCCAGTTCCTGCCGCGCGCCGTGGGATACGGCCGCGCAGTTCTGCAGCAGGCGCCACGACGAATCGCCGGACTCGCACACCAGCTCCAGAAAGCGATCGACTCGACCGGTGCGAAGCGCATCGGTCTGGGCGGTGACCCGCCGGTTCTCGTCAAGGAAGTGGAAGGCGCGCAGAATCGCCCGCTCCGACAGCGACGTGCGGAGCTTCGGCAGCGCGGCGAGGAGGTGATCGGCGTGCACATCCCGCAGTGTGGTCGCCCCGAGGGCACGGGCAACGGCCGCCATCTCGGCGGGGACCGCTGCGTATTCGTCGGTCAGATCGTCGTGGCTCGCCCCGCTCTCTACCACCACCAGCGCAAGACCGTGATCCGCCGGCGAGAAGTCCAGGGCCGTGACGGCCGGAGCCGACGCGTCCGCGAAGTCGATGGCGACCGCGCCTCCGTGGGCACAGGCGATCTGATCCATCAGCCCACATGGTTTGCCGAAGTAGTGGTTTTCGGCTTCACGGCACAGGATCGCCGTGGCGACGGGGTCGGGAAGATCCCGATTGGCGGCCGCGCAGAAGGCCGCGGTCAGAAATACCTCAACGGCTGCCGATGAGCTCAGTCCCGAGCCGGCCGCAACGGTGCTGTGCATGCAGCAGTCGAATCCAACCGGTTCAATCCCCATTGTGGCGAGACCGGCCGCAACGCCCCGCACCATCGACTCGAACCGGCCCCGTTCCTCGTCACGGGCTGCACGCTCGCTCACCTCTACGGTAAATCGCTTCGGATACCCGTGCGAGTGCACCGTCACCACGCGGTCTGCGCGTGGCTCAACGATGCCGAGTACATCAAGCTGCACCGACGCGGCAATCACCAGCCCGTTGTTGTGGTCGGTGTGATTTCCTGCGATCTCAGTGCGTCCCGGAGCCGAGACGATCCGGGCACGTGCGCTTGGGATGCGTCCCAATTGGTCCGCAAATCGGGCAACGAGATCGGCAATCCGGCCGAGCACCGCAACGGGTGACGAATCCGGGTAGAGCAGGCCGATGCGCTGTTCGACAGACAACGAGGCGAATTCGGGTTGAGAAATCATCGCGCGCAGTATACGCGGCGCGGGTGGACTTGACCAGACGGCATTGACCAGCGGAGAGCCAACGTCTACCATGCCGCCATGGGTTTTTTCCCCCTGATCAACACCATTCAGCACTACCCGTGGGGATCGACCACCGGGATCCCGTCGCTGCTCGGCATCGAAAACAGCGCCGGAGCTCCGATGGCTGAGCTCTGGATGGGAACGCACCCGGGTGGGCCTTCGCGTGTCGTGCTTGGAGCAAAGACGATCCCTCTTGGTGACTTGTTGCACAGCGATCCGGCGACTCATCTGGGCCCTCGGATTACCGAGCGGTTTGGTGCGGAGCTGCCGTTTCTGTTCAAAGTTCTTGCAGCGGAGCGCGCACTCTCCATCCAGGTGCACCCCAGCCGCGAACAGGCGCGCAACGGGTATGCCCGTGAGGAAACGATGGGGCTTGGGGTAGATGATCCCGAGCGCAACTACAAGGATCGCAACCACAAGCCGGAGGTGCTCTGTGCTCTGACGCGGTTTGAGGGTCTCGCCGGCTTCCGCGATCCGACGGCTATCCGGGCCGACTTTGACGAGCCGGAGTTTTCGGTGGCAGCGGCCGGCCCCTTGCGCGCTGCCCTGAGGACCGAGGGCGGTCGCGCCGCGGTCTGCCGCGCCTTCCTGCACGCAATGCTCTCTCAGAATCAGCGGCAGAGCGGAGAACTGGTATCGTGCGCGCTCGCGCTCGCTTCTCGCGGGCTCGACGGTCAACCGGAGGAGGATCCGCTCGATGCGCCGGTGTCCTCGCCGCCGGGCGGAAGTGACCCCACGGCACGGTTTCGATGGATTCAGCGCCTCACCATTCAGTTTCCCGGCGATATCGGGGTACTCGCGCCGCTCTATCTCAATCATTTCGCGCTCTCGCCCGGGCAAGCGGTCTATCTCGGAGCCGGAACGCTGCACGCCTATCTTCATGGGGTAGGGGTAGAACTCATGGCCGCCTCGGACAACGTGCTCAGGGGTGGACTCACCGGGAAGCATATCGATCGCGACGAGCTGCTGCGCGTGGTTGACTGCGGTATCACGACACCTGTCATCATCGACGGCTGTGCCCAGCAGCCTCTTCGGTCTCGAACTGATACTCCGGTAGGTTTCTCGGTTTCGTATTCGACTCCCGCGGGGGAGTTTCGTCTGGAACGTCTGGTTCTGGAAGGCGATGATCCGGTGCAGGTCGTTCGGGAACCGACGGCGCATATCGCGCTCTGTGTTGGCGGCCGAACCCGGTTTCTCGGCAACGGTGAGGCGCACACGATCAGCCGAGGCGATGCGCTGTTCATCTCCGGTACGCACACCGAGTACTCGCTGAGCGGCCCCGGAGAGCTGTTTCTCGCGTCGGTACCGCTTGAGGTGTTGGATGGATGCCCCGATTGACCGTCTGGGTTGACGCCGATTCGTGCCCCACACGGGTTCGCGAGATCATCTGTGCAGCCTCCACGCGACGTGGGGTGGATGCCGTGTTCGTGGCAAATCGGAAGATCCCGCTTCCCCCATCACCGCGGGTGTCTGCGGTCGTGGTGGAAGAAGAGGACCAGAGTGCGGACGCCTACCTGGTCGAGCACGCTCAGTCCGGTGACCTGACCGTTACCCGCGATATACCGCTTGCCGCGCAGCTTGTGGATGCAGGGCTCACGGTCCTGAACGACCGGGGCGACGTCTTCACCGAGGCCAACGTGAGGGAACGACTCTCCATCCGCGACCACATGTACGAGCTTCGCACCAGCGGCATTCTGGTGAGTGAGCAGTCTCGCTACGGAAAACGCGAAATCTTCCGGTTTGCAAACGCCTTCGACCGGGAGTTGACCCGCGCCTTGAATCAGAAGTCAACGGATAGTACTCTATAGGTAATGAAAGCTACACTGGTGACCGACGGCGTCTATCGGCTCTCGGCAAATGTCGACAACATTCTGTTTGAAGGTATGTGGCCGGTTCCCAACGGAGTGGCCATGAACTCCTACATCGTGAAGGGCGAAAAGTGCGCCATCATCGACGGAGTCTGCGCGTGGGACGGGGTCCCCGAAACCCTGCTGGCGCAACTCGATGAGCTCAACATTGACGTCAACGACATCGATTACGTGATCATCAACCACATGGAGCCCGACCACTCCGGCTGGCTCGACGCCTTCGCGAAGGTCCGAAAGGATTTCACGATTTACACCAGTGAGCGTGCGAAGCCATTGCTGGAGGCGTTCTATCGCATCACCGACAACATCCAGCTGGTGAAATCCGGTGACACCCTCGACCTTGGTGGTGGGCGGGTGCTCGCGTTCGAAGAGATTCCCAACGTGCACTGGCCC
>SLTF01000202.1 GCA_007130025.1 Spirochaetales bacterium
GTGGTGCTTGGTGGCAGGACGTTCGTGCTCTGGTTCACCAATCCATTCGGCAATTCGCGGGTCTTCATCGCCGGCCAGGAACGCGGTCTGTGGCGGTCGCGGCCGTTGAGCGCCGCCAACGCGGTGTCAACCTTCGCGACTGCCGTGGTGAACCGCGACCGCCTGCACGTGTTCTGGCAGCAGCGGCGCGATGCGGCTCGGGTTGCACTGGTCTACATGGAACCCGATCAACGCGTTGCCCCGCCCACGGTGCAGGGCGGCAACTTCGTGATCGGGCGGCGGACCAATCAGGAGGTGGCAACGTTTCGATGGACGCCACCCGATGATCCCTCAGGGGTGGTTGGATACAGCTATGTCTGGTCGCGGAGCCCAACGGCTCCGGTGCCGCAACAGACCATGATCACCGACGAGGTTCGCACCGCTACGCTTCCTGCCGACGCGGACGGCCGCTGGTATTTCCGAATTCGGGCAACCGACCGGGCAGGAAACTGGTCCGAGCCGGCTACGGCAGTTTTTGACCGCGATACCACGCCACCGGGCCGAGTCACCTTTGACGAAGTACCGATGGATGCGGCGGGGTTTCTTCCGTCCAACACCTTTACCATCGCGTGGGAATCGCCCGACGACGACGATGTGGCGGGCTACACGCTGACCATGCAGAGGGTCGGTCCGTCCGGCACACAAGTTGACCCCCAGACCGTAGCGTTGCGCAACCTCCCGCCGACCATTCAGACGCGCGGCACGACCTTTTCGGTGCGCAACATCGATAACGGGCTCTGGGTTCTTTCCGTTGCCGCGGTTGATGAAGTGGGCAACGTGGGAGAACCGCAGCGGCTCGCGCTTCGGCTGAACCGGTACATCCCGGTCACCGAGGTTCACTCCATCACCGCCAACCAGGATCGACTCGGTCGGTACCTGGTAGAGATCGCCGGCCGGGGCTTCACGTCAAACGGTGTGGTGGACCGAATTGTCGTAGATCGCGATGGGGCCGAGCCGTTTGATTACGTGTTTCATCGAGTGGATGGTGAGTTCACCGTTCGTGACGACCGCGCGATTTCCAATCTTCTGATCGATCTGATTGCGACCGGTGAGTACCGGATTGGCGTGGACCACTCGGGCCGCGGACTCTATTTTTCGCCCCGTCCTGTCTCGTTCCAGGCAAGCGGAACCGTGACGTTTGGCGATTTCACCGTTCGCTACGCCCCGCGGCTTACCGCCGGGACGCGAAGCCTCTGGTCTTTTGCCGCGGGCGATGCGGTGACGTGGCTGGTACTGCTGTTCATGGCGATGGCGATGCTCTTTTCGACCACCCGAATCACCGCACTGGTGCAGGAAGGGCGGATGCTCCAGCTCGAGGCTCAGGCGCTCATTACCGGTCGGGCGCTGCCGAGGGAAGTTCGGGCACAAAAGGTGATGCAGATGAAACGAAAGGGTCTTGGGCTGCGAATCAAGTTCGCGTTCTTTGTGGTTGTTCTGGTCGCCTCGGTGGTTGTCGCCGTAGCGTTCTTTGTGGGAAGCGCGGCAATTGCCCGCCAGGAGAGCATTCTGGCGCGGGGACTGCAACAACGGATCGAGGTGCTGCTTGAGAGTGTTACCAGCCGCGCCGAACAGCTGCTGGTGAGCCCCGCGGGTAACCGCATTGACCTGGAAATTCTCGCCGATCAAAGCGACGTGATGGCGGAGGTCAGCTTCATCACCATCAGCGGCCTCGCCGGCGATCGGGGAAGCTTTGACACGGTCTGGGCAACCAACGATCCCATTGTGCGCGGCGGCAACGGGAACGACCTGTTGGTCTCCCTGGAACGGAGCCTTGATACTCCAACCTTTGTCCCCGGGGTGTCGCGGATGGAAGACGCCGTTGCCGAGCGTTTCCCCGAGCTCGAGGCCGAACTCAATGAGCTCGCGCGTGTGTCGCTCGGAGACGCCCCGCAGCAGCTCGATGAAGTGACCACGCAGCTGACGCAACTGTTCGGCGCCGCAATCGCTGAAGACGACCCGCGACTTCTCGAGCTCAACAACGCCGAGCGCGACATCCGCCGGCAGATCACCCGGGTGCTCAACGAGGTAGGCTCGAGAGTAGAAAGCATACCCGCGTTTGACCCGGAAGACCTCAGTCGTGAGGAGCGCGAGTTTCTGTTCTACCGACCGGTGGTGTTCCTCCAGCCGGGCGAGGACCCGAGCCTCGCTCGCTACGTGCGCGGGGTGGTGCGCATGGGAGTGTCCACGGATCTGATTCTGGCCGAAATCGCCGATGCGCAGCGCGAGCTGATCATCAGTACCGCGATTGTCGCTCTGGGTGCAGTCATCGCGGGTATCATCGGTGCGATGCTGCTTGCCACCATCGTTGTCATCCCGATTCGGCGCCTGGTGCGCGGGGTCGAGGTTATCCGGGATACGGAGAACAAGCTGAAGCTGGCCGATCACACCATCGAGGTGAAGTCGCGCGACGAGCTGTCGGTCCTGGCCGATACCATCAATTCGATGACGCTTGGCCTGGTACGCGCCGCCGAGGCGAACAAGGACCTGGTCATGGGAAAAGAGATCCAGCAGATGTTCATCCCGCTGAAAACCGAAGGTGGGCGAAAGCTGACAACGGCGTTTGAGGATTTTGCAACCGCCGAGTTTGCGGGCTACTACGAAGGTGCAAAGGGAGTGTCGGGAGACTATTTCAGTTACGTGAAGCTCGATGACCGCCACTACGCCATCATCAAGTGCGACGTCTCCGGGAAAGGTGTCTCGGCTGCCCTCATCATGGTGCAGGTGGCAACCATCTTCGGAATCTACTTCCGGGACTGGTCCGCCACCAAGACCCGCGGAAAACTCTCCGATCTGGTGGTGCAGATCAACGACACCCTCGAGGGCATGGGTTTCAAGGGCAAATTCGCCGCCTTCACCCTCGGAATTCTTGACCTCGTGTCGGGTGAGCTGGTACTGGCAAACGCCGGCGATAATCAGCTCCACATCGCCGACGCAGCAACAAAACGAGTTGTGCAGCACACCATGCCCGATGCTCCAGCTGCAGGGGTCTTTCCCAGTATGATGCTGCCGAACGGGTTCCCTGAGGCGCGCATGTCGTTGAAGAGTGGGGATGTTCTTCTGTTCTTCACCGACGGTGTGGAGGAAAGTAAACGGCGGCTCCGGGCGAAGGATTACTCAATCTACGCGGTCACTGAATCCGACAAGGCGGCGGGCAGGGTGCCCAAGGCGCATGGCGAAGGCGTTGACGACGAAGAGTTTGGCATTTCGCGAATCCACGAGGTTGTTCACGCCGTGCAGAATCAGACCCGCTATCGAATGCGAAAGCTCCTTGACCCGCGCGACGAGGAGCTGGTGTTTGACTTCTCTCGGCTCGAAGCAACCGCCGAGAACATGGTCATGGCGCTGATTGGCGTCGAGAAGGTGTTCCGTCTGGTGCCCGATCCCCGTGCCGGCGGTGACGACCGCGTCCGCATTGACGCGGTGGTCGATGACTTTCTGAAGCGGCACTTTCAGCAGTACGGTGAGTTCTTCCACCATCCGGTCGATCGCGACGAGGAAGAGCGCAGCAGCAGTTACCGGCTCTACAGTTACCTTCGGGAAGACGAACAGTACGACGATCTGACCATTCTGGCGATCAGGAAGAAGTAGACGAGGTTTTGAGAAAACTCTGCAAAAAAGGTGCCGATATTGTGGATATGAAACAGCGTATTGCGTTCATTCTGCTCGCTCTTACGGCAGCGAGCGCGAGCACTTGGCAGGTTGCCCTGCAGAACGAAGAAGATGTCGCCTTCCATTTTGTGGTACTTGAGGCCGGGACCGATCGCCACGGTACCGTTCAGAGTTCGCTGCAGGGAGCCGCGGACGTGGTTGCCACGGCGGCGTCGCTTGCCGATATGGTTCCTGCACGCGGCGTCATGCCGCTGCCCGGCACACGGGCCAACGATCTGCTCGTGGGTGTCTACGTCTATCCGGGAAGGGCCTCGTGGCCCGTTGTGGTCGTTCCCATTGTTCCCGACGCTCACACCGTACTTGTCTCTCGCGACAACGTGCTTACCGCCGACGACGGCAGCGCGGTGACGGTGCGGCCATGGCAGGCGCGTCTGGGTATCGAACCGATTCTTCTCGACAACCGCTACCTGGACTGGGAACCGGTGGTCCCGCTGGCGCGATTCGCACAACCGATGGAGCCAAGTAGCCTTCGTCTCAAAACCGAGACCGAATCGCGATCGGCCGCAATCTCTGAGGCGCTCTTCTGGGGGCGTGGCGGCACCCGACTGGATACGGTGAAGGCCATCACCAGTGAACGGGCCGTCTACATCAAGGCTTCGGTTCACGACGAATTTGCCGGAGGGGCGTCGCTACTGCTCTATTTCTTTGCCGATCGAGGTACGAACCGGCCTGCGTTTACCGTCGAGATTCCGGTTACCAGTAGTTCAGGATGGGTTCTGCTCTGGCGAGACGGGGTGAGCGATCCGCTTGTTATCGGAGCCTACGTGCGCGATGCCTTCCTGATGGAAGCGATGGTGCGATTTGACCTGGTGCCCGCCGATCTGCCGTTGTTCCACCCGCGAAATGGGGCGGTTGAGGTGGCAACGATGTTTTCCGGTGCCGGACGCCACGAAGAGTACTATCATGCGCGCATCTATCTCTCGTCGGTTCCCCATCACGCGCCGGCGGTGGCCCGGTAAGGTATCCGCGCGCGGTTCCTCAATGCGAAGAAGTCGTTTTTTCTGCGAGAACTGCGGAATCGAAGTGCGCCCTGATGCGAAGGTGTGTCGGTCCTGTGGGAGGTTCTTTTCCTCGGTGCGCTGTCCCAAATGTCTCTACACCGACGATGCCCGTATGTTTCTGCACGGCTGCCCCCGCTGTGGATACGCCGGCGGCGTCGGCCCCGACGAAGCACGAACGGATGCAGACTGGGAAATTGTGTCGGTGGACGGACGACCGGGGTACCGTCGTCCGCGGAGAGATATTCCCGGATGGGTCTGGTACGTCGCTGCCGGCGTCCTGACCGTTGCATTTGCCGTTCTGGTGGTAATCTACCTGAACCTTTGAAGCCGCATCCAACGCCGTTGGTTACGGGAGCACCCCAAGTCCCAGCCCAATCATCAATGCACCCGAGCGCTCGAACTCTACCGCAGTCACCAGCGACAGAAAGAGCGGTGTGTCCGGAATCAGGCGGTGAAACTCTACCGCAATCGACGGCGGGCCGCTCACGGTGCGCAGCCAGGGCTCGAACCGCAGCGCAGTCGATACCGCGGCCATGGTGGGGCCGCCGTCATAGATGAGCGCCGCCCGTCCGTATCCCCAGACGAGGGGAAATCGCCCGGAAACACGGGCTCCGCGTGCGGTGGGGTGGGAGTCCGATACCGCAAGTTCGGGGGCAACGATCACCCGGATGGGACCGGTGACAAGGCCAACCGGCGCTGCTATCGCCCATCGCGGATGATTCGCGGAGGTATCGCGGGGGATCGGCTCGGTTCCCGGTCCGCTTGCAATGGTCAGCGCGGTTTGTGCGGCTCCGGTAAACCGCACCCCGGGGCCGGACGGGGGATCGGAGTACGCCCATTTGAGCGAAACCGTTCCCTGGAGATGCGTTTCCGGACGTTGGGTGGAAACGGCAACCTCGGCGGCCAGAGCCGGTTCCAGGCCGGCTCCCGCGCCGACGCGGATACCCAGGTGCGCCGTGGCTCGATCGAAGTCCGACCCGACCTGCCACCGACCCAGACTTCCCGCCCCGACCTGGTAACTCCCCCGGGGCAGTGCTGCGGTATCGGGCGCGAACAGGGTTCCCGCCGTACCGCCGATCATCGA
>SLTF01000432.1 GCA_007130025.1 Spirochaetales bacterium
GGCGTGCTTATCCGGGTGATACTCGGCAATCAGTCGTTTGTAGCTGCGCGTCACGGTATCAAACGGTGCGCCGGGATCGACCTCAAGTGCCCGGAACGCTCTCCGAACCGCCGGCGGTTCGCCGCCGGGGCCCGGGGACGTCTTCCCATCCCGGGTAGTTGTGCGGCGCCCGCGGCCTCCCGCCCGTGCCTCTCCCTCGCCGGGAGATGTGCCCGGCGGCAGGTCAAAGCCGTGAGCCACAAAGTGCTCGAGCTCAGACATTGCATCAGCGTAGTCGGGATCGAGCGCGTATCCGCCAAATCGCGTGCGGTCCGCGCCGGCGGTCGAATCATCTTCGTCCAGCAGCGATCGGACAAATCGTTCGAACCGCCCGGTCAGGCTCACGCAAAGAACTCCTTGTGCAGGGTTTGCATTGCGCTGTTGACGTCCTGTTGACCGACCACCAGACTCAGGTTGACGTCCGAGGCCCCCAGCGAAATCATCCGAACGGGTGTCCGTGCAAGCGCCGCAAACACCCGCGTGACAAAGGTAGGATCCTTCCAGAGGTTTTTTCCGACCAGGCTGAGGATTGCCTGATCCGACTCCACCTGGACATGACCGAACTGCTCCAGTTCGGTCACCGCCGGCGCGAGATTCACGGAGGTATCGACGGTCATGGAAACCGAAACCTCCGAAGTTGCGATGAGATCGACCGATATACGAAACCGTTCGAATACCCCGAAGATGCGACTCAGGAAACCGTACGCGTTGAGCATGCGAGAACTGTGGACGGATATCACCGTGACACCTTTCTTCGCCGCAAGCGCCCGAACGCCGTGCACGTCGACGGCGGCATGAATGCGCGTGCCGGTTCCTTCGGGCTTGCCGGTGTTCCGAACGGTGACGGGAATTCCCAGCTCGACGGCGGGTTGAATGGTAAACGGATGGACTACCTTGGCTCCAAAGAACGCGAGCTCGGCGGCTTCAGAATAGGAGATCGTGTCAAGCAGCACCGCATCCGCCACGATCCGGGGGTCGGCGGAGAGAATGCCGTCGACGTCGGTCCAGATCTGAACCTCGTCCGCACCAAGTGCCGACCCAAAGAGCGAGGCGCTGAAGTCGGATCCCCCCCGTCCAAGAGTGGACGTAACGCCCTCCGCGGTTGCCCCGATGAAGCCCTGAGCAATGAGCAGGGTGCCCGGTTGGGGATGAACGTTCGCGCGGATCAGGTCGTAGGTGACCTCGACGATGCACGCGGCGTTGGTGAAGTGATCGTCTGTGCGCACAAGCCGGCGACTGTCCAGAAGCTGGACCGGAATGCCGCGACGCTCGGTCTCTGCCGTGAGCAGGACGGTGGCCAGCCGCTCGCCAAAGCTCACCACGGCATCCTGGGTGCGGGGAGTACACTCCCGTACCAGGGTAATGCCCTGAATGAGGTAACGGACTTCCGCGAGCATCTGCTCGAGCGTGTCGTGGGCAGGGCCCGTGTCGCTGTCGGTAATGTCACGACAGACCCCCAGATGGCGTCGGCGCACGTTCTCCAGGAGTTGCAGCGCTTCTTCACCGTTCCCGCGCGCAGCGGCTGCGGCCATGGCAAGCAGGTCGTCGGTTACGCCGGTCATGGCCGACGAGACCAGCAGCGGCCCCCGATCGAGTGCATCGGATGCGATGTCAATCACGCGGCGCATCCAGTGGGCATCTCGCACCGACGTGCCGCCAAACTTGAGTACGATCACGGTTCGAGGTATCCCATCGCGAGCATCGCCTCGGCGTTGAGAATTGCAGCCCCGGCGGCGCCGCGCACGGTATTGTGCCCGAGAATCACCATTTTGACGTCAAACACCGGACAGGGACGGATCCGTCCCACCACGGTTACCATGCCGTTGCCAAGCCAGACGTCACGGGCCGGCTGCGGGCGGTCGGGAGCATCGGTGACCACAATCGGACGGTCGGGTGCCGAGGGGAGCTTGAGCTCCTGCGGCGGGCCGGTAAACGTTCGCAGGCAGTCGCTGACATCCTCGGGCGAGACTCGTTGAGCGAAGCGAATCGACAGGGTCTCCGTGTGGCCGTCAAAGACCGGCACGCGATTGCACTGGGCGCTGACCGCGAAGGGCGCGGGGACGATTCCCCCGTCACCGAGCGTGCCGAGAATCTTTGCCGCTTCGGTTTCCAGCTTCTCTTCTTCATCGCCAATATAGGGAACGATGTTTCCGAGAATGTCCATGGAGGCTACGCCCGGATACCCGGCTCCGCTGATCGCCTGCATTGTCGTTACCTGTACGGCCTCAATGCCAAACCTTCGATGCAGGGGGGCGAGCACCATGGCGAGAAACATGGTGGAGCAGTTGGAGTTGGTGGTGATCGATCCCGCGTACGGCTGACGCTTGAGCAGGGCAAAGTGGTCGCTGTTCACCTCAGGGATGATGAGGGGCACGTCGGGATCCATCCGGTGGTTCTTCGCGTTGCTGATCACCGCGTGACCGCGTTTGGCATATTCGGTTTCCGCCGTGCCCGCTACCGAACTGTCCAGGCCTGAGAACAGCACGGCACTGTCCAGCGAATCGTCGGTGGTTTTTACGATCATGCCGCGGAGCGCTTCGGGAATCGGCTGGTTCTGCTTCCATCGGCACACCGCCTCGTATTCCTGGCCGGCGGACTGCGGCGAGGCGACGAGCTCCCGCACGGCAAACTGGGGATGGTTGTTCAGCAACACGGCGAACTTCTGTCCGACCGTGCCGGTAGCGCCGAGAATTGCCACCGGGATCTTTTTCATGGGAGCCTCCAGTAACACCTGGGTGTCAGGGTTGGGGTCCACTCTAAGACAGGCAAAAACCGCCTGTCAATATCGCTGCGATGACGAAGCGCTTTCCCATGCCGGCGCCGTGTCGTATACTCGGCCGGGCGAAGAGCACCGGCAGAAACCATGAGAGCAGATGAACGAATCATACCAGCCGTTCGACAACAGATGAAGCGGGCAATTGCCGAGT
Source organism: Spirochaetales bacterium (assembly GCA_007130025.1). Lineage (GTDB taxonomy): Bacteria > Spirochaetota > Spirochaetia > DSM-27196 > PWMO01 > PWMO01. The sequence continues at coordinate 2,967 of SLTF01000432.1, forward strand.
CAGACGGCAACGAAGTGCTCTTTGTTGCATCCCTCGACGGCGACGGCATGATCGATACCGTCACCATTCCCGCACACGGTCATCGAACCGCGGTCGCGGCCCCCCCCATGCATACCGAGCGCGGGGACGTGGTAATCCACAACCATCCTTCCGGCGTGCTGACTCCAAGCGAAGCCGATGTTCAGGTTGCCGCGCGACTTGCCGCCGGCGGTATTGGATCGTTCATCGTGGACAACGAGGTCGAGCGACTGGTTGTCGTCGTGGAGCCCGCGCGCCGCCGAGCGCTTCAGCCGCTGGAAATTGACACGCTGTGCGAGGTGCTGGGACCGGGGGGTACGCTCAGTCGGATCCACCCCGGGTACGAGCCTCGCGATTCACAGGTGCAAATGCTCTCGGCGGTGGCGGAATCATTCAACGAGTCGCAGATTGCCGTGATTGAGGCGGGAACGGGCACCGGAAAGTCGTTTGCCTATCTCATTCCGGCGCTGGCGTGGGCGGCGAGTAATGAGGAGCGGGTGGTGATCTCAACGGCCACGATCACCCTGCAGCAGCAACTGATCGAGAAAGACATCCCTGAGGTGCAGAAAATTCTCGGCACAAACGAGAAAGCCGTTCTGGTGAAGGGAAGGGGAAACTACCTCTGCCCCCTGCGACTCTCGGAGGCAATCGACGAAGAGGGCTTGCTGGGGGCGGGGCGGGACTCGCTGATCGCGCTGCGGAAGTGGTCGGATGAGACGCCAACAGGAAGCAAGAGTGAGCTCCCCGTTCCGGTGGGGGAATCGGTCTGGAGCCGCGTGAACTCGGATCCCGACGCCTGTACCGGTATGCGCTGCCGGCAACAGGCAAACTGCTTCGTGATGAGAGCCCGGCGTGAAGCGGCCGCCGCTCGTATTCTTGTTGCCAACCATCATCTGCTCTTCGCCGATCTTGCGCTGAGAATCCGCGGGGTCGGGTTTGATCAAGCCGCCGTCCTCCCGCCCTTCCAGCGTCTCGTCATTGACGAAGCCCACACGATGGAGCAGAGCGCAACTTCGTACTTCTCTCACGCGTTCTCGCGCCACTCGATCGCGCGCTCCTGCGCGCGGCTCTATCGCTCCACGGGAACGCGATCATTTGGGTTGTCGATACTGCTCGAGCAGCTTGCCGCCAACCAGTGGGGTGAGCTTCCGGCCATGATCGACGCGGTGCATGCCGCAGCGGGGGTACTGAACGCAGTAGCGCTTTCCGGGGAAGGCTCCTCACGACGGTTGCCGATGGATGTCGAAACCGAAACACGAGCCCGGCTCAACCGGGAGATGGACGAGCTGCGCTCGCGTATTCTGCTGTTGATTGATTACGTCTCGGTGCGCATTCGGGCCCTCAGTGAAGACGATCGCGACCGTCCAGAGGTTCACGAGACCCGTCAAATTGTCCGCAGGCTCCAGGAGGTGGCAACGCTCTGTGAGCGCATCGCGCATTGCGAAGACGATTCGAAGACCGTCTACTGGCTTGACCGGCGCCCGGGGGGCGGCGATCCCTTCGTTCGCTTTGTTGGAACCCCGGTGGAGATTGGACCGGTTCTCGCGGAAGCCGTCTACGAGCCGTTTGAAACCGTGGTATGTACCAGCGCGACGCTGAGCGTCGATGGGTCGTTCTCCTACTGGGCCGAGCGCGTCGGTCTGGACGCAACCGATTCCAAACGCGTCCGCTTTGCCTCCTTGCCGTCGCCGTTTCGGTTTGACCGACAGGTTCTGCTGGCCGCACCCACCGATGCTCCCTCACCGGAATCCAGTGCCTACCTCACATTTCTGACGCGTTTTGTAACCGAGGTTCTGGAACTCTCTGAAGGAAGTGGCCTGGTGCTCTTTACCTCGTACGGAATGCTGGACGCGGTGTATGCTGAAGTTCACCCAAAGCTGTTGGCCGCGGGAATCACGGTGTTGCGCCAGGGTGACGACGACCGCAGTCGACTGCTTCGAGCCTTCAACGACGAAACGTCGAGCGTGCTGTTTGCTACCGACAGCTTCTGGGAGGGCGTTGACGCACCGGGTCAGACCTTGCGCGTGGTGGTGATCTGCCGGCTTCCCTTCCGGGTACCCACCGATCCGGTACTGCGCGCTCGAATGGATCTTCTCACCACTCGCGGCGAGAGCGCGTTTGCCCGACTCTCGTTGCCGGAGGCGATCATCCGTCTGAAACAGGGTTTCGGCCGACTGATGCGGCGTGCCGACGATCGGGGAGTGGTCATTGTCACCGATTCGCGCATCGTATCCAAGCCCTACGGCGCGCTGTTTGTTTCGTCGTTGCCGCAGACGGCACAGTCGATAAAGTCATCGCAGGCGATTCTGGAAGATATCGAACGGTTTCTGTGGTAATTGGCAAAAAAAAGCAGCAGCGTAGTGCTGCTGCTTCTGATTGGCGACGCACGAATCGTCTTGAATCGGACGCCGCCTTTCGACGAAAACCCTTAACCGACCGTCGCGATGATGTCGTCCATCTTGACGATGAGGTGCTCGACCCCGTCGATCTTGATGTTGGTTCCCGCGTACTTGTCGTACATCACTCTGTCGCCAACCTTCACCTTGATCACGTCCTTGTCGTCGCCAACTGCAACGACCACCGCGGTCTGGGTCTTTTCCTGGGCGGTTTCCGGAATGAACAGACCGCTCTTGGTCTTTTCCTCTTCTTTCTCCGTTTTCAGCAGTACTCGGTCTCCGAGTGGGCTTATTTTCATGCTCTTCCTCCTGTCGCATCACATGATTGAGTGTCTTGGAATGAACCGTGTTCGCGCCACAATATACGATGGAGGGTGTGCAAGGTCAAGCAAAATGCA
>SLTF01000252.1 GCA_007130025.1 Spirochaetales bacterium
GGCGTCGCTGAAGACGCGATCGATTGCCAGAACGATGATGAAGCGGTCGTCCTGCTTGCCGATACCCTGGATGAACTGGGTATCAACCTTGGTGCCAATGCGGGGCGGCGGTTCGATGTCCCCGGGATCAAGGTTGATCACCTCCTGGACCGAATCGGCGATCATGCCCAGCACCACCATCTCTCCCGCAACCGAAACCTCGATCACGATGATCGACGTAGCGATGGTCTTCTCGATCTCCGGCATACCGAATTTGGAACGCAGGTCAATCACCGGGACTACTGCGCCCCGGAGGTTGATCACCCCCTTCATGAACTCGAGTGTGCGCGGAACCTTGGTGACGCTGGTATACTCCAGCACTTCCTTGACCGAGTAGACGCCAACCGCGTACAGCTCACCGTCGAGCGTGAAGGTCAGGTACTGATTGGCCTCGTTCTGCATCGCGTCGCTCATGACTCTTCTCCCATCTTGGTGGCGAACTTCTCCAGAAAGCGCTCGAGCGCCTTCCCACTCAGGCCCGCAGCCTCGGCAGCCGCGCGCAGCGAGTTGTGTGCCGCGCCGTTGGTGGCCGTCAGCGCACCCTGCACCGCGGCGTACTCCGCGCGCGAGAGCCGAACCCCACCCGCCACGTGCTCCTCGAACGCCTCGGTTGCCAACGGGCAGACCGCGCGGGCGCAATGGAGCATCGCCTCGGCGTAGGCGCGAATCTCGTACTGGGCGTGCGCATCGAGGCGCAGCGACAGAAAGCGAAAGAGGTTGTGCAGATCGATCTGCCAGTACCACTGGGTGTAGAGGCTGACCGGCAGGTTGATACGGGCGAGCTCGCGCGCGAGGCCGGTCTCGAGCAGCTCCTCGTAGCCGCGGTAGGCCGCACGCTGCTGCTCGCTCAACGAAGCGGCAATCCGCGCGGCCGTCTCTGCATCCACCGCATCCGCCTCGCGCCCCTGCTTGTTGTCGCTGCTCTGCAGCGCGATCTTGTCGGCGGCGGGGACGTAGAACTCTTCTTCCATCACGCTGTAGCGGCCTGAGATCTCGTTCAGGCGGGCCGTACGGTGGCGCACCCACTGTCGCGCGACAAAGATGGGCATCTTGGTGTGAAAGGTAAGGACCACCTGCTCAAACGGCGAGGTGTGGTCGTTTCGCATCAGATAGTTAATGAGGCCGCGGTCTTCGCGATAGCTCTTGGTGCCGGCACCGTAGGACACGCGCGCCGACTGCACAATTCGCTGATCGCCGCCGAGATAATCCACCAGACGGACAAAGCCCTTGTCCAGAACCGGGAACTCCTGGTCCAGCAGTGCCTCTGCTTCGGGTACCACACAGTGCGCCATCACTCCCCCTTTGTCGAGTCAGCATAGCAGCAAGCGGCATCGGGTCGCAACGGGCCTCCTTCCGTACCCCACCCAATCCGCCCCACCCGACGGCAAATCCGCACGTGTTCCCATGCCTGTTGTGGTGCGGACCTGCCGGAGTGTGATAGGCTCTTCCACGTGAGACATGGAATGAACATCCCGCCGCGATGGACGGCGATTGCCGCGGTGGCCTTCATGGTCGCCTCCGGCGTATACGGGCAGGAAGGGCTGGTCGTTGTCGTCAGCGAAGAGACCGAGGACGGCGGGTTTCAGCTGCTCGCGGATAACCACCACATCATCCCCGTTGTGGTGCACGTGACGCTCAGCCGCGTGACCAATCTTCGCGCCGACGCGACCCTTCCCGTTACCGCCGTTCTGCAGCCGGGAAGCAGCCGCGTCGAACTGTTTCGCCTCCACCCCACCTCAGCCACGGGGCGAAGGGGCTTTGGTCTTGAGTACCGCTGGGCCCGAGGCGATCCGGATCGGGTGCAGCACGACGACAATCACCGATACCTGCTGCCGTTTGCCCACGGGACCAAACATCGCGTGACACAGGGTTACAACGGACGCTTCACCCACTTCGGTGAAAACCGGTACGCGGTGGACTTTGACCTCGACATTGGGACACCCATCAAGGCGGCGCGGGGCGGGTTGGTTGTTGAGGTGCGGCAGGACTCCACCGTGGGTGGTCAGGATGCCCGCTTCACCGGAATGGCCAACTACGTTCTGGTTCAGCACGACGACGGCAGCTTTGGCAACTACGCCCATCTCAAGCCCGGCGGTGCCGCGGTGACCGTGGGCCGGCGGGTGTCCGCCGGTGAGCTCATCGGGTTCAGCGGAAACACCGGCCGCTCGTCGGGCCCCCACCTCCACTTCGACGTGCGGATTCCCACCCGTGAGGGGCGGATGCAATCCATCCCTACGCTCTTTCGCGGGGTGAACGGCGAAGCGATCACCCTCGAAGAACACGAGTTCTACTACGCGTCCCACCCCGGCGGAGAACCCTTTGTTGCCGTGTTTGGGCGGGATCTCACCAACGAGATGTTCGCCGACTACGCGGCGTCGGTTGACCCGAGCGGGGCGATCAGTTTCCGCACCGAGGACGTCGATCTGACCTTTGTGGCGTTCCTTGCCAACGGGTACGACCGGGCGGTTGAAGCGGAGGTAGGCATGGTGCTTCGCGGCGTAACCAGCACCGTATCCATGCCGCGTACCATTACCATCCCTGCGCACACCGAACTGTTTCTTACCATCCTCCGCGCTCAGCCCGGAGCGCAGCGACTGCAGTTCACCCCGCGCGTTCGCTACCGCCTGCTCGACGAATAACCCATCGGCTCCCCCACTGGGCGGCCGGTGGTTCGGCACGCCGGTAAGTGTGCGTGCAGCCGTACCGAGAGCCACCACGAAAACGCCAGGAGCGGTGGCACCACCGCAAGGCCGAGCAGGACGTCCACCGCGTAGTGGGCGTAGAGATAGACGGTGGAGACCCAGAGCAACAGCGTAACCACCCCAATTACCGGTACAAGGCGGGGGAGCAGCCGAACGCAGAGCACCAGTACGGTGAGCGATATTGCCACGTGCGACGAGGGGACCGCGGCGCCGGCGAGGTTTGCGTCGGCAAAAATCCACCGCATGATTGCCGCGAACAGGAATCCATCCAGGTCGGAGTACCAGCGCGCACGCAGCTCGGGGAAAAAATATTTGGGACCGTGAACTGGAAAGACCAGGTACCAGATATAGAGAACCGCAAACGACGCGGTCACCACAAAGAGCGCGTGCATCGCATCCCGATACCGGCCGCGGGCGTAGAGTATCCACCAGCCGCCGGAGAGCAGCAGGTAGTAGCTGAAGTAGGCAAAGTACATGATCTCGTTCAGCCAGCGCAGCCGGCCGAATCGTGCGGGCAGCACCAGCGCGAGCTGAACGCCAAAGAGCGCTTCTTCCATCACTGCGAAGATCGGATCAAAGGATGCGCCGTTGGAAATCATCTGTGACAGGACGATGACGCGCATGAACCAGAACGGGTAACAGAGCTGGACGGCAAAACTCCGCAGAAAGTGTTGGGGACTGCCCGCCCGAAGCCAACCACGAGCATCCATTGCTACCAGGCCGGCGATGAGTGCCGCCGCAATCAGGAAGCCCAGCGAAAACAGCAGGTTCTCCGGCACCGTGGCGACGTGCCCCGCGGCGGGATGGCGCAGAAAGAACAGGTGGAGCACCGCAAACAGCAGGTTCAACCCAACGGCGAGCAGATCAATCGGCAGTAATCCGTGGCGAGGCAGTTCCGTTGTCATACGCAGGTGGGTGCACTATAGGCGAAACCGCCGATTCTGTCACCGACCGTTCGCGTGCAGGCGGGCATTCTTACCGACGGAAGAGGACCTCCTTGATACCCACCGGAACCCGTTCCATCATCGCGCGCTCGACGTCGCGGAGCAGCGCCAGTTCGCGCCGCTGGGGTCGGTACCCGCCATAGTAGGTCCGCTGGATGAGATCACCCGCGGCCAGCACGGTGGACTTCTGCTCCGGAAGCAGATTCCCCATCGTCTTCGTCCAGTCACGCCAGCCGGTTGCTCGCGGTTCGAGAATTCTGCGCCGGGCACTCATCCGCGACAGCCGCATGGCCAGGCTGTGCAGGGCTCGGCGGGTGTCAACGATGGGCACGTAGCGGCGCCAGAACCCAACCAGCACCGCGCCGGCGAGGGTTGCACCGGGAATCATCAACAGCGAGTGCCAGTGCGCGCCGGTCTCGCCCGCGGTTGCCTCAACTCCACTACCGCGTTCCTCAACGTGACCGAGGATCTCGCGAAGCTGACGTGACGTCATTGAATCGGGATCCATACTCGCAAGCAGAAACGCGAGGTCGTCAAACTCACCAAGTCGCATCGCGGGGGTTGCCTCCCATACCACCCAGCCGCTGTCCGGAAGCCACACCTCCGGCCACGCGTGGGCTGAGTACCCGGTAACGCGGTGTCGAACAAAGCCGTCTTCGTCCGGCATGAAATCAATGGCAAACAGGTCGTCGTAGAAGTCCGCCACATCGGGAACGGAGACCAGGAACCCGGTGACGTACCGGGCCGGGATGTTGTTCATCCGTGCCAGTACGACAAAACTCGTGGCAAAGTGAACGCAGTATCCCGTCCGCGTACCGAGCAGAAAGTCCTCAACAAAGTCCACCTGGTCGAGGGTGGGGTTGATTTCCAGCGAGTAGTTGAACCCGTCTGCGAGGTAACTGGTGATTGCCGCGAGCACATCACGCGGATCGCTCTTGCCCCGTCCGAGATCCTGTGCAATTCGACGCACCTCACTCGGAATATCTTCGGGAAGCTGCAGGTTTCGTCGAAGGTTCCGATCGTAGATTGGGCGATCGTCGAGCACCCGCTGGAGAATGATGGTGTCGTCACGGCCGAGGGGCAGATCAAAGAGAAATCCTACGTCATGAGTGCCCCGGATGCGCCGGGTTGGCGCCTCCTCCATGGGCATCACCGCTCGGGTATTCAGGGTATGGGGCACCTTCTCAAAAAACTCCGTAAGAACGGTGACCGGGAGGTCGGCGGTGGTTGCGGCGCCGTTGAACGGGGTGGAAAGATCGGCGTTGAGGTCCTGCAGCCGCTCAATCAGCGTACTGCTGCGCATCCAGCTGGTTCCGCTGTAGTGGTCAAAGACATCGGTTCGAAGATAGATCCGCTCACCGGGAAGCGCGCGCACCTCAAAGATGGGCACCGACGAAAGCAGCGGCGTTCCGCCGAGTCCGTGCTCGTCAAACGAGTAGCCGTAGCCGTCACCGCCATAGAGCAGCGGATAGTTGGGCAGAAGCCGGAGCACCGTCCGGCGCAGTGCGGGGGACAACCGGTTGTCGATGTAGCGATTTCCACGGGTGGCATCGCGCGCCACGAGGGGAAGGGCAGCCAGGGTTGCCAGCGCGACAATCCCCACCGCCGCCGCGATGATGGGGCGTCGAGCCCGCCGACGAGGATCCCGCTCGGCCTGCAGCACAATGGCGGCGATGACAACCGGCACCGCAACCAGTACCGGGAGAACGCTCTGGGAAACCATGGTGACGATGACCAGCAGAAACGTCGCGATGAGGGCGGTGGGCCCGGATACGCCCTTGCGATACATCTGCCCCGAGATGACACCGGCAAAGAAGGCGGTCACCGAGACAAAGACGTGAGATACCGCACCTCGAGGAGAGCCCAGGTCAACCATACGGAACCAGGCGAGATAGACGGAGAAGGGAATGATGAGGATCGAGATCACGATGAAGAACGTGGCGGCGGCGAGCAGAACGGGGATGATGAAGCGCAGCCGCGCCCGGGTGCGCTCTTCCTCCGCGTAGCGCTCGGCTCGAAAGAGCAGGTTGAGCCCAACCGACGCGGGAACGGCGAGAAAGAGCCTTCCGGGGGCCCCCA
>SLTF01000230.1 GCA_007130025.1 Spirochaetales bacterium
ACAAATGCCGATAGGAAAGCAGGGAGAGAACGACCATGCACGGGCAATACCTGATGAAACAGTTTCGAGTAAAAGGGGTTCGCGGCGTGGACACCTACGTGCGTCTCATCGGCGAGAACACCGAGGGGTACGTGATCCTGATCACCAGCGTGAGCGACACCGGAGTCCGCGAAACCGAGGAGACCATCAGCCGTCACCTCTTTGACGCCTGCGTCCGCACCGGCTATCTCAACGAGTGCCGCGAGCTGATCGCCGCCCACATCGCCTGAGTAGACGTGCCGAGTATGCTGCGCCTGCAACCACAACGCGTCGGCGGTCAGCCACCGATGAGTCGCGGCAGCCAGGTTGCCAGGAACGGCACGTAGGTGATGACCAGCACCACCGACAGCTGCACCGCAAAAAAGGGCAGCACGTAGCGGTAGACTTCGGTTAACGGCTTGTTGAACCGGTAGGACGCCAGAAAGAGATCGATACCCACCGGCGGCGTCACAAACCCCAGACCCAGATTCGCAATAAACACCACGCCCAGATGAACCGGATCGATCCCGAAGAGCGCTCCCAGCGGAATGACCAGGGGGGCTACGATCAGCGTCGCTGAGAATATGTCCATGATGCAACCGGTCACCAGCAGCGCCAGGTTCAGCAACAGCAGAAAGACCAGCGGAGACTCGACCCGCGCCTGCACCCAGTCGCGCAGCACAATCGGAACGCGTGCATCGATGATGAAGAACGACAGTCCGCGCGCGGCGGCAAGAATGACCAGCACACCGCCAACGATGGTGATGCACTTCAACGCCACCCGCGGGACATCCCGAAGCGCGATCTCGCGCTTGATCAGCACCTCTACGATCAGGGCGTAGACCACCGCAAGCGCCGCAGTTTCAACCAGCGTAGTGAGTCCGGTGAAGAAGGCGGTCACAATAACCACCGGCAGAAGAATCTCCCACACCGATTCCTTGACGGCGGCAACCGCCTCACCCAGGTTGAAGGGTACCGACGGGATTCCCCGGCGAATTGACACAACAACCCCGATGATCCCCAGAGCGATGATCAGAACCGCCCCGGGCAACAAACCACCCAGAAAAAGGTGAAAGATATTCACCTGCGCGATGGTGCCATAAATGATGATGGCCAGGCTGGGAGGAAAGAGCAGCCCGATATTGCTGCCGGCGGTGAGCACGCCAACCGTAAACGGCTCACTCAGTCCCCCGCGGGTATGCAGCACATAATAGAGCAGCCCGCCGAGCGCCAGGATGGTCACCCCGGAGGCGCCGGTGAACGAAGTGAAAAACACCGATGCGAGTACCGCCGCAACAACCATTCCACCGGGCACCCATCCAAAGAGGGCCCGAAACAGATGCACTAGCCGCTCTCCCGCCTTACTCTCGGAGAGTACGTAACCGGTCAACGTAAAGAGGGGGATGGCTGCGATATTGCTGTTGGTCAGCACGGTGTACCCCTCGTTGGGGATCACCTCAAGAAAGCCGTCGGTGCGGATAAACAGAAAGTAGGCGACGCCGGCCAGCACCACGAAGAGCGGTGTTCCCAGGAAGGCGGAAACCACCAGCAGAATAATGACCGGCAGCGCAATCGGAGGCACCACGGCAAACCAGAAATCCAGCACGCTGTCCAGAAAGAGCGGTGGCGCATCCATGGCGGTGAAAAGCATGTTCACGATGGACGAGAGCCCCAGCACCGTCCCCACCGCGAGCCCGCCGGCCAGCACCAATCGGCGAGCGGCCGGAGAATCAACCGTCAGCGCGGCGCGGACCGCCATCACCAGGTAGCCCACCGGCATGGCAACCACAAAGAGCCGGATCGGGATCAGCCCTACCCGCTGGCCTCGCGCGAAGCCGATCACCATCAGCGAGAGCGCGCTCCACGCGAGAGCGGTGCAGACAACCGTCGAGAGCGACGCCGCGGTGATACGGAATCCCTGGGCCACCCGCGGGTCACGCGAGGCGTGAGCCCCCGCCATCGAGAGGTGGCGGTTCTCACGGGACGTAATCATCCCCCCAACAAATCCCACCACCAGTACAAGGTGAAGCATGTAGTCGGTCTGACCGAAAATACCGGTGCGAAAGATCGTGCGAAGCAGCATTTCGACCACGGGCAGGAGCACCAGCAGCAGCAGGGTCCCCGCGGCAACCCCGCTCTCGATGCGCCGTGCGACTCGAAGCGGCGCCACGCTACCTCCGGATCTCGGCGAGGTGCCCTTGTACCTGCCGGTACGTCGCCTCGTCAAACACGCGGCCAACCGTCATGGGCAGGCTCCGTTCAAACTCGGCGAACCACGCCTGACGCTCCGCTTCGGTGAGCTCGGTCGTCTGCAGACCGAAGCCGCTCATCGCACGAATCGCCTCGGCCTCGAGATCGCGGGCCGCGCCATCCAGCCGCCCGATGTGGCTTTCCACCGCCGCAATCAACTGCGGCTTGAGGTTGTTGGGGACCCTGGCCCAGGCGCGGTCAGAAACGACAAAGGCGCCCAGGAAAGGTGCGACGGGAAGATCGAGCATGTGGGGAGCGCGGGCAAACCACTGAAAGCCCGCCGCGGCGATTGGACTTGCGTAGAAGCCGTCGACCATGCCGCTGTTCAGCGACGTGAGCAGTTCGTTCTGCGTGACGGGAAACGCCTGGTACCCCATCACGCGAAACGCCTGAAGCAGCTCGGGGTTTTCCGCGCTGGCGGCGAGCCGGATCTGCCGCAGCTCGGCGGGCGTTCGTACCGGCCGCGAGGTGAAAAACCGGACCCATCCCGGACGGGACCATCCCAGCGCGGTGAACCGGTTTCGCGACACCGCAGCATCAAACTCCGGCTGCAGGCGCTCGAACACGTAAATCAACTCTTCGTCCGAGCGGATGAGCACCGGCATGCTCAGCACCATGATCTCAGGCGCGAGTTCCTCGAGTCCAACGCTGGTGAAGACCCCAGCCTGGACCTGACCGATGCGCATCTTGCGAAGCACATCGCGTTCGTCGCCGGCAATCCCGTTATGAAAGATCTGAAGCTCGACTCGCCCATTGGAGATGCGCTGCCAGTCGGCAGCTACCCGGTTGAGCGCCGCGCCCCACGGAGAAGATTCGGGAGCGCCACTCGCGAGGCGGATCACCTGCGCGGAGACGGCGGTTGCGGACGTGGCTACCGAGATCAACAGAATGAGTGCCAGTCGCTTCACATGGGTACCTGCTCGCATACGGGTGCCTCGTCGCATCAGAAGTGCCTCCTCAGTCATTGTCCCAGTCCGGGTCGTCCCAGTCATCGTCCTCCCAATCATCGTCCCAGCCGTCATCGGTGAGAAAGAACCGCCCGAGGTTTGCCAGGTACCACGCGGCCTGTCGCCGGCGGATGGTATTGACCAGACGGTGTTGCGGGGCGAGATCCGGATCAACCGCCAGCGCCCGCTCCATGAGCGAAACAAACTCGTCGAGGTTCTGCTCTGGAATGGAGACCGCGGTTGCCAGCGAGACGTAGGGAGAACTCCGCGTGCCCGCGGCAAGTCGAGCCGCGTGTTCAAAATGGTATCGCGCGCGATCACGGCCACCGCCGAGCGCCTCGGGAACGGCCGCGTAGTAGACGAGGTAAAACTCGTGGATGGCACCGTCGTCAAAGTCCGGATCAAGCTCGTAGGCGCGATCCATCAGAAGCGCAACGTGTGGCATGGCGAGGGAAAGATCGAGGTCGAAGGGATCGGTTGAGATGGCACCAATCCAGCCCGCCGCCGTCCAGTAGAGCAGCGGTACGTCCTGAACGCGCGTTGCGGCGAGGGCCGCGGTAAAGCCGTCGCTCTGCGGCGAATCGGCGAAGCCGGAATGAGTCACCGCCAGGCCGCGAAGCCCGAGGTCACGGCCCCGGAGGTAGAGCCGCTTCGCGCGCTCCATCATGCGCTCGCGTTGCTCGAACTCACTGCGCGGGAGCATCTCCGCCGGTGTCTGGAGAAAGGCATTCGCGTAGCTGATGTAGCCGCTCGATGCACCAAGCAGCAGTTGGGCGTTCTGAGGATCCTGCTCGATCAGGGCGTCGTACAGCTTGAGCACAAACGGAAGCGCCGCCTCAATCAGCTCGGGGTCGTCATCCGAGGTAAAGACGTTCCCACCGCCGTCACCGGCGAGCACGTCGCTCATGCGCCGCACCACCATCCGGTTGATGGAACACGACGAGACCGCCACCAGCACCAGAACGAGGAGAGCCGATTTTGCCAGCGTAACACCGCGCATGTGCCCTCTGTTGTACCGCAATGCGGCGGAATTTACAATGAAAAGCGTGAGTTCTCGCCCGAATTCGGTCGCCGGCCGATGATCCTACTGCGCCACGATCAATGCGGAGTTACGCCCGAGGTCAAAATAGGCAACCCGGCGTTCCGGATTATCCAGACAGTTGAAGTCCAGCGAAGCTCCCATGCTCACGTAGTAGAGCCCGGGTTGCGGCGGAGTGAAGGTAAACGCGGCGTTCTCGACCGACGCATTGAACCCCGTAAAACTCACGGCACAGGTAGCAGCGACGGCTCGTACGCCCACGTACGCCTGAACGACGCAACCGGGACAGAAGTCACCCGCCTGAGACGATGACAGATCAAACTGAACGGTGACGGGAGTGCCGGCAGGCACCGTGGCCTCGACCGCCTGGGTGTTGTTGATGCGAACGTTGCTCAGTTCGAACCTTCGCTGATGAATGGTGTGAACCGGATTCATCGCAAACGGGTTGGTGCCGGCGGCGATCGTCCGCTGCGGTCCGGGCGACAGAGGGTCCGACCCGGAGAGTTCGTGCTCGCCGAAGTCTGCGAGGTTGGGCAACGGCATCCCGGCTGCAAACACCTCGGCGCCCAGGGTTGCCGCTGAATCGATGGTGGCGGTCAGAAACAGGTAGTGCACTCCCGGATCGAACCGGCCGTTCAGCCCCGACGGGACGATGTTGACCGCTTCGCCGGGCGCGACGCCCGCGTCGCGAAACAGGCTTCCCACCAGGGTGGCGTCATCGTTGAAGGTGGACGACGTTCCTCGCCACATCTCCAATCTGCGAATATCGGTTGCGGCGTGCGAACCACCGAGCACCGAGGAAATCGCGTCGAGCCGCAACTGATCGATCTCGACCTCCATTCGCAGCACTCGCAGCACTACTCTTCGACTGGTCTGCGTCACCGTGGATGGGGTGATCGGCACCGACGTCACGGTGGCGCGGGGCGTGAAGAAATAGGTAACCGTTGCAATCAGCTCGCGAAGCGGACTCGGCCGCATGCCGGGCGCAACCGCAACGGCACGAATCTGTTTCTCTCGAATCCGGTTGGTGGGACTCGGGTTCTCGATGCGCAGCACCAACTGCCCTGAGGAGCCCGAGAACGACTGCGCTCCGCTCAGGCTGGTGAGCGGGGTACCATCGTCGGTAAAGAAGATGGTCGCGTTGGGCATGCTGGTGGTGAGGGTGATGGTTGTGTCGTTGGAAGTGGAGATGGTAGTACTTCCGTTCTCCACGGTGCCTCCGGAGCCACCGACCTGCTGGTAGGAGAACGTAACCGGGGGCGTGACGTCCGGGCTGCTCGGATCGCGGGAGAGCGCACCAGCGCCGTTTCCGCCGCTGAACTCGTACGGCAATGGACAGGCGGCGAGAATCAGCCCCGCAGCGAGAATCGCAAAGAGTGCCGATCCTCGCGTGCCGTATTTCTTCACACTCGCAGGAAGGTTCAGGACGTGCATAGCCACCTCACTTGTTCATACGGGAAATATACTACAATATTTGTCAGGTTTCACGTATACTTCAGCCAGTCT
>SLTF01000214.1 GCA_007130025.1 Spirochaetales bacterium
GAACCCGACGAGTCCGCCGCGCAGCGTCCTGATCAGGGCTCCATTGGCGCTGATCAGAAGAATTTCCTGCTGAGTAAAGGAGGTGACATAAAACGAGCCGTCGGCCCGCGGACGGACGGCAGTTGGCCGGCGGAACCGGACCTCGCCGTTCACCACGCCTTCGATCTCGGCGGTTACCACGTAGCGATCGGGGCGAATCACACCCCGCGTGACGCTCTGTCGGCGTTCGATGATCTCGACGAGGTTCTCCAGATGCTCCCGAGAGCCTCCGAGTTCGAGGGCCGTGCGAAACTCGCTGACCGCCGCCGCTTCGAAGCCCGACGAGAGAAACGCGCGACCGAGCCATGTCCGTGATTCCACGTTATCCGGCACCAGAGAGAGGGCTCGGGTGAATGAGAGAATCGACTCGTTGAACAGCCCATTGTGGTAGGCAACGACACCCCAGCGAAACTCTTCGGCTGCCTCCGCGGACGCCATATTCAGCGGATTGGCGGACAGCCCTCCTCCGGTTACCAGAAGCAGCGCAGCAATCAACACCGGAAGCGGCCCGGCAGGGAGCCATGCGGTTCGAGCCGGCCGTGCATTCCGCCCGGGGCGTCGCGATACGGTCATCGCCGCCCTCCCCGACGCATCTGCGCCCGCCTGGCCTGCTGCAGATGCGCTTCGATCTCGGTGTTGTCAGGCGCGCGATCAACGGCTTTGGTCAGTATCTTCACCGCCTCGTCCATCTTGCCCATACGATAGTACACCCATCCGAGCGTATCGAGATAGGCCGGGTTCTCCGGATTTTGGGACACTGCCTTCTTGCTGTACGAGAGCGCGATATCGAGCTTCATGTTGCTGTCGGCAAGAATGAAGGCCAGAGAGTTCAGGGCGGTGCTATTTCTCGGGTCAATGCGAAGCGCCTTCTCGAGATACGAAATGCTCGTTGGCGTTTTCCGCTGATGATGCGTGACATAGGCGAGCGCGGCATAGACTTTGGCGGACTCGTAGCCGTCGTCGAGCAAGCGGGTGAACTCGAACTCCGCAAGACGGAAGCGGTTGGTCACGGTGTAAATATAGCCCAGAATCATCCGACTCTGGTAGATGTGGGGAAAACTCATTCCCGAACCCAGAACCTGCTCCAGAAAGATCAACGCCTCGTCGAACTTTCCCAGATGGGTGTAGCAGAGGCCAAGATAGTACGAGAGCTCAAAGTGCTGCTCTTCGGGAACGTCGGCGTTGAGAAACTCCTGGAGCGCAGCCTCGTAGCGGCGTTGTTTCAAGAGCTGAACCGCCTTCTCCATTATGCTCCCGCGTCTCCAAAGACGGCGCTGCGATACGCCTCATCGTCGTGGTGATTGACGGGATCGATGCTGATCGGACTGACCGCGACGATCCCGTTTGAAACGGCGTGCCAGTCGGATTCCGGGGGGAGCTCGGTTTCTACCGGACTGCCCGAGAGGAAGTAGTAGGTGTCGCCCCTCGGACCTTCAAAACGCACCAGATGGTCCTTGTAGAGACGGCGACACGGCTGAGTGATGGCAACCCGGGAGATTGGGTTGGGAGTATTCGGTGCGTTGACGTTGATGAAATGGTGGTGATTCCAGAGGCTGCGCAGCTGTTCGGCGTGCTGTGCGATGAACTGCGCAACCGGCTCGAAATGGAAGGGTTCAACGTACGAATCCAGCGACACGGCAATCCCCGGCACGTTCATGATCGCGGCCTGTCGTGCAGCGGCAACGGTACCCGAGTAGATGATATCGGTACCAAGATTCGGTCCGATATTGATGCCCGAGATGACCAGATCGGCGGGTTGTGGGCAGACCTCAAGCAGTCCGATGATCACACTGTCCGCCGGCGATCCGCTGGTGCAATAGACGCGCTGCGACAGCTCCTTGACCGAAACCGGGCCCTTTAACGTGATGTAGTGAGACATTGCGCTGCGCTCCCCATCGGGGGCGAGTACCCATACCTCGTGGTCGGGTTCCAGCGCGGTTCGCAGCGCTTCGAGCCCCGGGCTGAACACGCCGTCATCGTTGGTCAACAGTATCCGCATCGAACCTCCAACCTCACACTACACGGCTTCGAGCCGTGCGCCTTCGTCAGGTGTCGCAATAAACGGCTCCGGCCGAAACCCGAATATTCGCTCGTATTCTTCCAGGCGACCATAGTACGCCTCGATTGATGATTCTTCAACAAGGGCGACGGCACATCCACCGAAGCCGTTTCCCGTGATGCGAGCCCCCAGAATGCCGTTTGCTTCGGTTGACCGCTTCACAATCCAATCGATCTCCGGGCAGGAAACCTCGTAGAGATCACGCAGACTCGCATGCGACCGAGTCAATAACCGGCCAACCGACGCGAGATCCCGACGACGCAACGATTTCACCACGTCACGAACACGCTGGTTCTCGTGCACCACGTGAAGACACCGTCGACGGGCGTTCTCAGGGATCCGTCCCATTGCCTCGTCAAGGTCCTCCAGCGTGAAATCTCTCAGGGATTTCCCCGGCCGTCGTTCCTGCATCACGTCAACACAGGTCCGACAGTCGTTCAGTCGCTCGCCGTACTCGTTCCGGGCGGGCGAGATGGGAACGCGAGAATCGATGACAACAATTCGGTGGTCGCGCAGAGACAGCCCAACCGGCACCGTCTCGCGGGTACGCGCATCGTAGAGCAGCGCGGCGTCGCGTTCGGCCCGCAGAGCGGTTGCACACTCGCTCGCGCCCACGGTTCGACCCATGAAATCGCGTTCAGCGGCAACCGCGATGTCGAGCAGTTCGCCCGCGGCGAGATCAAGCTCAAACAGCGCGTTCAGGGCGGTGCACACCGCCGCGGTGATGGCCGCCGAGCTGGCGAGCCCGATACCGGTGGGAACGTCGCCGCCGATCGTCAGATTGAGTCCCGAGATGGAGAAATCACGTTCCAGGATCTGGGCGATCACCCCTTTGGCGAGATTGGCCCAGCGGTCTTCCCGTTTGAATTTGAGGCCGCCGATGGTTGTGCGCTTCCGCTCGCCAAAGTCCGCCGCAAAAAAACGCAGGGCCTGGTCGGTTCGCTGTGAAACGGCCACGTGCATTCGCCGATCAACCGCCATCTGCAGAACGGTGCCTTCGGATTCCTCGGTATGAGCACCCATGAGGTTCACCGTACCGGGCGCCGATACGACGATATCGGGGGCAGATTCAAATTCTGCCTGATGGTGAGTGCTCACGTTGTACACGAATCCGGGCCCCCTGCCGCTTAAACCTTCCGCCGCATTCTATCTCATTCCGCGGAAGTGTTCAACAAACCCCGTTTTTCGGCTACGGTATGCCCGTGAAAAACCGTAGACTCCTGCTTGTGCCGGCCACCGCGCTGGTCTATTCGCTGGCCGTTCCCAACGAGTTCCTTACCGCCGGGAACCCCCTGCTTGCGCTGATCGGCCTTGCCGGCTACTTCGCTGCCCTGGCCGCTTCAGACTCAAACCGTGAAGCGCGTCGACTCGGCGCCCTCTTTGGCGCGGTATCGACGATACTGTCCAACTACTGGTTGATGTTTTTTGGCGATTTTTCGGTATGGACGATCGGTGGTGCGGCCCTGGGGTACGCCATATACCATGCGCTGCTCGGCCCGATTCTCCGGCGAACCTGGGAGAATCCCGCGGCGTGGCGAGCCGTCGCGATTGCCGTGGTCTGGACGGCGTACGAGTACTTCAAGTCGATTGGCTTTCTTGCCTATCCGTGGGGGCTCATTGCCTATCCCGCAGCTACCATCCCCGTCCTGATCCAGCATGTGGATATCACCGGCGTCTGGGCACTCTCTTTCATCTTTGCCACGGTGAACGCCATCCTTGCCGAACGGATGATCCCCATCCTGGGATCGCCTCGCCGGGTGGCCGAGATCGGAGATGCCCAAACCGGATGCACAGGGATCGGGTACGTCGACGTTCGTACTGCGTTTATGCCGGTACGACCCTCGTGGTCGATGCGACAGCTCATCTGGATTGCAGCGATCGTCGTACTGATGCTCGGGTACGGTGCTGTGCGACTGGCCACACCGATCCCTGAGATAGCCCGCCTTCGGTTGGTTCTGGTACAACAAAACGTCAATGCGTGGCAACGAGGACGGGAGGAAGACGCCCTGCGAGCTGCGCAACAGTTGAGCCTCGATGCGGTTGCCGCGTCATCCGAACCGGTAGATCTGCTTGTCTGGAGCGAGACCTCACTGCGACGCCCGTTTCGTGAGTACATCGGATTCTACGCCACAACACCGCCCGAGCAGCCGTTGACCCGGTTTCTCGAAGAGGTGAACATTCCGTTGCTGACGGGGGCGCCCTTTCTCGCCGACGCCGAGAGCTGGGAGATCTACAACGCGGCGATTCTCATCGGGCCCGACGGGCAACTCAAGCAGCATTACGGGAAACAACATCTCGTTCCGTTTGCCGAGAGTATCCCCTTCTGGAACGTACCAGCGGTTCGCACCTTTTTCCAGGAGGTCATCGGGCTGTACGGGGTATGGAGCGTTGGTCCGGAGTACCGGCTCTTTGAGATCACCCCTCACGAACGTCGAATCGACGAATCCGGGTATCATCCATCCGCACCGATTCGAATCGGGACCCCGATCTGCTTTGAGGACGCCTTTGCCTATCTCGTTCGAGGGTTTGTTCTCTCGGGAGCAGATCTCCTGATCAACCTTACCGACAACTCGTGGTCGAATACCAACTCCGCGCAGTTCCAGCACTTTGTTGCCGCGCAGTTCAGACCAATCGAGGTGCGACGCACGCTGGTACGGTCGACCAACTCAGGGCTGACCACCGTGCTGGATGCCCACGGTCGGGTGATTGCAGAACTGCCGATGTTTGAGCAGGGCACCCTGACAATTGACGTTCCGGTCTATCGGGAACACCACTTGACCTTCTACACGCGCTTTGGTGACTACCTTCCCCAGCTTTTCCTGCTGCTCTGGCTGGTGCTGGTGGTCTTCCAGGCGCATCGCGACGGTTACCTTTCGCCACTCGGGCGGAAAAACAGAAAGCCCCGCTGATTGCGGGGCTTCTGTTATGCGAGCGCGCACACACACCGGCGTGTGCAAGTTCCGAGACGATCAGTTCTTGATGTTGTACTTGCGCTTGAACCGTTCGACCCGTCCCGCCGTATCAACCAGCGTCTGCTTGCCGGTGAAGAAGGGATGCGACGCACTCGAGATTTCCACGTCGACCACCGGATACTCGTTTCCGTCTTCGTACTTGACGGTCTGTTTGCTGCTGGTTGTCGATCGACTCAAAAAGAGCGTGCCGGATGCGGTATCTCGGAATACCACCATCTGCGAGTTGGGATGAATGTCTTGTTTCACTGCAAATCCTCCAGAGCCTGTCCTGTGCGACCGATGACGTTAATCGGCAACCGATGAGGTGTTCATCGACCGCAAGAAGGCCTCATTATTCTTAGTTTTCTGCATCCTGTCAATGAGCAGCTCGATCACTTCAACGTCGTCCATTGGATTGATCACCTTGCGAAGAATCCACATCTTCTGCAACTCTTCTTCGGTCAGCAGAAGGTCTTCTTTGCGGGTGCCCGACTTCTTGATGTTGATGGCGGGATAGAGCCGTCGATCGGCAATGCGGCGATCGAGAATGATCTCCATGTTACCGGTTCCCTTGAACTCTTCAAAGATGACTTCGTCCATGCGGCTTCCGGTCTCGATGAGGGCCGTCGCAACGATGGTCAGGCTTCCGCCGTCTTCGATATTACGCGCCGCGCCAAAGAACCGCTTCGGCTTGTGAAGGGCGTTTGAGTCGACACCACCGGACAGGATTTTCCCCGATGTGGGAACCGTCTGGTTGTAGGCGCGCGCAAGGCGGGTGATCGAGTCGAGCAGAATCACAACGTCCTTCTTGTGCTCCACCAGGCGCCGTGCTTTCTCAAGCACCATCTCCGCAACCTGAACGTGGCGGGTCGCCTGCTCGTCGAAGGTTGACGAGATAACCTCCGCCTTTACGTTGCGCTGCATGTCGGTGACCTCTTCGGGTCGTTCGTCGATCAGCAGCACGATCATGTAGACTTCGGGATGGTTGTGCGTGATCGCGTTGGCAATGCGCTGCAGCAGCACGGTTTTTCCGGTTCGCGGAGGGGACACGATCAAGCCGCGCTGCCCCTTTCCAATCGGGCAGAAGAGGTTGATCATCCGCGTCGACGAGTCGCCGGTGGGGACCTCCATGTTGAGCCGCTCATCAGGGTAGAGCGGTGTGAGGTTGTCAAAGGGAATCCGCGTCTGCGCAACCGTTGGGTTGTCGAAGTTAACCGTCTCCACCCGCAGCATCGCGAAGAAGCGCTCGCCTTCCTTGGGAGGCCGAATCTGGCCGTAGACCGTATCGCCGGTCTTGAGGTTGAACAGGCGAATCTGGGACGGTGAGATGTAGATGTCGTCGGAGCCGGGCAGGTACGAGTTCTGGGGTGACCGCAGAAATCCGTAGCCGTCGGGAAGGATCTCCAGGGAGCCGTAGGCGTAGATGGTGCCGTTGCGCTCGGTATGCGCCTTCAGGATCGCAAAGATCACTTCCTGCTTCTTGAGGGCGAGGAGGTTCTCCTGGCTGATCCCGATCTTGGCCGCAAACTTGCGCAGCTCCTTCATGTTCATCATGGTCAGATCGTTGATGCTCAGGCTCTTCTCGTCGCCACCCCGCCCGGATCGACGATGCGCACGATTGTCGTTATGGCCATTCGCGTTTGCCTGCTCGTCAGCAGAATCGTCGTTGCCGTTGTCAGGCTCCATGCCCATCTCCTGATCGTTCGGCATTGAAGTCGGCGCCACACGACCGTTTCGTTCAGCATCTTTAGTTACCGAGACGCGAACCTTTTTCCGCCGCGGTTCGCGTTGCTCGCGCTGAGCATTCCGCGATTCCGGTGACTCCTCCGTGGAAGCAGCCGATTCGGAGAGATCGAGCTGGGCCTGAGTTATGTCTTCAGCGGGTCCTCCCGCCTCGTCTGAGTGAGTCGATCGTTTCTTGCGGATGATTGCCATTTAGATTCTCCACGTACGGATTTCGTGAGTGTTGAGGCGGAACGAAAACCCCGATTGACGTGCGCACGGAGACGCGGTGACCGTGCCGGTTGGTCGGATATTCATTCGCTTTGAAGCACTGTTATGGGACACAACGGATAACCCGTGAGGGTCATTTCACTATATTCCCAATTCTTCCTTACTGTCAAGTAACGACGGGATTTTACCCAATGCTTCATCAATTAACAGAAGCGCCGCTACCGCGGTCCGCTTTCGCACCGCTTCCCGCGATCCATGGAACCGGTACCGCCGGGTTGTCAACCGCCCCTCGACGGTGAAGAGGGCAATCCACACGGTGCCAACCGGCTTGTCATCGGTGCCCCCACCCGGACCGGCAACGCCGGATACGCTGACGGCAATGGTGGCGCAACCACGACCGGCAGCCAACGCCCCCCGCGCCATTTCTTCTACCGTCTCAGCCGAGACCGCGCCGTAATGTGCCAGCGAATCCCGGGAGACGCCAAGGAGTTCCTGCTTTGCCTCGTACGAATAGGCTACCGTCGCTCCCCAGAACACTTCGGAGCTTCCCGCTCGATCGGTGATCAGCTTTGCGATCAGTCCACCGGTGCACGACTCGGCCGTCACCAGAACGTGTCCGGTTTCGCGCAGTCGGTGCGAGCACCGCTCTACCAGATCCACCTCGTCGGCCTGGATTCGATACTCGTCAAAGTCTGCCCGCACTCCGGCAAGCATCGTGGCGCGATCATCATCGCTGCCACCTCGCAACACGAAGGTGATTCGGTACTCTTCGACTCGAGTACCCCACTCGATTGCCCCCACCCGATTCCGTTGGAGAGCCTCTTCCAGTTCCGACTCCGGAATCAGAAATGCCGTCGCGCGCGTAACCCGACCGGGAACAAAACCCGACCGCCTCTGCAGCAGCGGAATCAGTTCATCATCGACCATTGCGGTCAGTTCTTTCGGCGGCCCCGGAAGCGCAACCACCAGAGTCGCGCCTCCGTTGCTTTCCACCGCAAAGCCGGGGGCGGTACCGACCACGTTTCTCAGCACCGTCGCACCAACCGGGATTTCCGCCTGCTTGCGATTGGCGTCCGGGATTGTTCGTCCCGGAAACCGGGCACACAGTTCCGTCCAGAGCTCTTCGCGAAACACGAGCGGAGAACCAACCGCTTCCGCGATCATCTCGCGGGAGAGATCGTCCGATGTGGGGCCCAGTCCTCCGGTGACCACTACCAGACGGTGCTCGTTGATCTCCCGCGCAAGTTCGGCACGGAACCGGTCACGCTCGTCGGGGATAAGGGTGATTTTCTTCACCAAAACTCCGAGTTCCGAGAGAACCTGAGCGAGAAATCGTCCATGACGATCGAGAGTCCGGCCTTCCGTCAACTCGCTGCCGACGCAGAGCAGCGAAGCGGTCTCAGACACGCGGCACCGACGCCTTCAGCTGATCTACCGGCGCAGAGAAGACATCAACCGAGTTCGGGTTTTTGATCATTTCACATTTGCCTTCGAACACGACGCCGTCGGCGATACGGAGTTTGGCGGCGCGCACGTTGCCGTAGATCTTGCCGGTGGGCAGCATTTCCAGCGAGTCGGTCGCATGGATATTTCCCCGCACGACCCCCGCAATTACCGCGGAACCGACCCGGATATCGGCCTTCACCTCGGCGCCCTCTTCCACGAAGAGAAACCCTTCAGAAATGATTTCGCCCTCGAGTCGGCCACTCACCCGTACCGACTCCCGAAACCGGAGTGTTCCCTTCAGACTGACGTTGCTTCCCAACCGCGTCGTGGTTCGGGGGACAGTCGGTTTTGGCTCTTCAATTTTTCGTTTTGTTTTCATGGTACGGTCGTGAGCTATTTTGTGGTCATGACAAAGACCCCGTCCCAATCTTCCGCGGGCGGATGCGCGACATAGTGTCGACAGCGCTCGGCATAGACGCGAGACGGACCGTCTTCCGGTTCGAGTTCGAGGGCCTTCTCGAAACAGGAGAGCGCGGCATCAAACTCCATGAGTTTATACTGATTGCGCCCCTCGGCGAAGAGCTCCAATACCTGCCGCTTCTGTTCGCTGATCAACCTCGAACTCCCTCGTCCTGCAGGCTTTTTTGATATTGCTGGAAATGCTTCTGGTACTTCGCTTCGAGCGCATCGAGCGTGATCTCTCGCTCTTTGATCTCGTCACCCTTTCCCTGCAGTTCGCTGATCTCTTCTTCAAGTCCGTCCAGCGACGCCAGGGTCGCCTCGGTCTCGGTACGAACCAGTTCTACGAAGGCGCGCACCGCGTCCGCGTTTGCGGGGTCGAGGGTCTGGGCAGCGCGGACGATCTCGAGTACCGGCTCGCGCAGATGCTGAGTGAAATAGACCAGTGAGCTGTTGAGCGACTCGATCACCGCGATTCGGCGTTCGCGCTCGATTACCTGGTGCGACAACTCCCTGCTTCGAAGTATGGCCTTGATCCGGGCGAGCACTTCGGAAAAGTTAAACGGCTTGGTGATGTAATCTTCAATGCCAAGTTCGAACCCTTCGATCTTGTCTTTGACGTCGTCGAGCGCCGAGAACATGATGATCGGAGTGCCTGCCAGGTCCGCAAACTCGGGTGACTGTTTGATGGTGCGCGTAACGTCCCATCCGCTCATCTTGGGCATGATGTTATCAAGAATCACGAGGTCGGGTTTTCCCTGCCGCACCCGCTCAAGCGCCTCTTCGCCGTCTTGCGCACGCTCGACAACAAAACCGAGCTTGGAGAGCATGACGTCAAAAAAATCGAGGTTGATCGGTTCGTCGTCGACGATCAGGATCTTGCCTTTGGGGTTCATATGAGTTCCTTCGTTCTTCATTTTTTCAGATGTACCGGCGCTTGTCAATCAAGCGGATTGCCGTCGACGAAACAGGGCGCCGCCCGCCCCCGCGAGCAGCAGCACCGGTGCGAGTCCCACCATCAGCCAGGCAAACCAATCGCCGAACCGGGTGTAGATCGTGGTACGGTCGGTGTATACCGGAGCTTCGCCGATCAGATAGCCCTCAACGAAGGCAGGAAACAGGTCGAGAATCTTCCCGTTGGGATCGATGATGGTTGTCATTCCCCCGTTTGTGCTTCGCACCATGGTACGGCGGTTTTCCGTTGCGCGAAACACCGCCATTGCCATGTGTTGCATTGCCGCGGCAACCGAGTCCGCCCAGGAGTCGTTGGTGAGGTTCACCAGGACCTCGGCACCTTCACGAACGAAGTTCCGAGACAGGTAGCCGAACGTGTCTTCGAAGCAGATCGGGGTGCCGAATCGCACGCCGCCGGCTTCAAAAATTACGTACTCATCCCCCGCTTCCCAGAAGGTGGTCTCGTTCTCCACCAGCAGCCGATAGAGCCACGGAAAGACGCGCTGGTAGGGGAAGTGTTCGGTGAACGGCACGAGATGAATCTTGCGGTAGGTATCCACCACCGCTCCGTTCTCGAAGAGAAGGACCGCGTTGTAGTCTGCGCGTTCCATCGAACCGTCGGCGCGCCTCACCATCCGGCCGTCGCTGTTTCCAATGACAAAGGGTAGGTCCTGTGCCGAAAGGAAGGTGATCAGCTCCCGCACCAGTGCGAACGACTCCGGATCGGTACGGAATCGCGTGTGGAAGTTGATCGAGGGCACAAACGATGTCTCACTCCAGATTACGATTTCCGGATCGTGCTCCATGGCGAGCCTGCTCTGTCTGATCAGAATGTCGAGCGACTGCCGATACGCCGTCACTCCGCCTTGCCAGGGATCGACGTTCTGTTGAACAAGAGCCACCCTCCACATACGCGATTGCGAATAGTCAACCCGCGTGACGACGCCGTACGCCAGAGAGGCGATAACCAGTACCCCGTACACCGCAGCGTGAACTCGCCGGCCGTACAGCACGCGGCGAGCGCCCTCCCAACCGTTTTTGAGCGCATCGCCGAGCAGCACCGAAGGAAAGAGCACCAGCGCGCTCACTCCCCAGACGCCGAAGATATCGGAAACGGCGATGAAGGTCGGGAACCGGTACATGGTGTAACCGCTGATGCCGTACGCGTAACCCAGAAAGCCCGTGGTCCGCAGATACTCGTACGCCAGCCAGAGAACGAGCTGCACGAGGTAGCCGTGTCGGGGAAAAAGCGAATCAGCGGCCTTGAGCAACGGAAAAAGAACCGCGAAGTAGACCGCATAAATCACGGGAACGATAAAGATGGAAAGTGGATGAAAGTTCAGCAGCCAGTAGTTATGGGTTGCGTACGCGACAAACCCGTACAGCAGTCCGTAGAGGGCAATCCCGCGCCGGCTGCTTCGGTGAACAACGACAAACACGGGGACGAAGGCGATGAATCCAAGGAGACCAAACCCGTTGTCTGAAAGAAAACTGGGATGGGCCAGAGAAAAGACGAGCGCCCCGAGGAAGATCAGCGCAACCTGAATCCCGAAATCCGCAATCAGGCGACGATTCTGTTCCTGCTCAGGACGCAATACGGCCGCTTCGCGCGGCCGACTTACTCGCGAAGATCCCACGCAGCATCCTTCAGCTCTTTCCCGGGGCGGAACACCACAACACCGTGGTCTTGTACGCTCACCGTTTCTCCGGTCTTCGGGTTTCGCGCGCGGTCCCTGCCTTTTCGGGTGCGCACCTCAAAGGTGCCGAATCCGCGAAATTCTACCACCCGATCCTCAAGCAGGGCAGCCTTCACGTGGGTGAAAAAGCTGTCGATGATGGCTTGGATGTCTTTCTTGCTGACGTCAATCTGCTCGGAAATCGTATCGACGATTTCCGCTTTGGTGAGTTTGTTGTTTGCCACGGCTACCCTCTCAGTCCCGAGCGGGATCCAGTTTACTCGCCCAGTGCGTTCAGTCGTTTCTGCAGACGCGACTTGGTACGAGCCGCCGTGTTCCGGTGATAGACGCCCTTCTGGGCCGCGGTGTCAATGAGCTTGATCGCGGTATCAAACGCGGTCTTGGCTGCGGCCGGGTCATGTGCCTTCTCCGCCTCAAGAAACCGTCGCACACTGGTGCGAACCTTGCTGCGCTGTGCCTTGTTGCGAATGCGAGCCGCTTCACTCTGTCTATGGCGTTTTGCCGCCGATCCTTTGACAATCAATCGGAAATCCCCCTGTTGATATCGAACACATTACTGTGTAGTGAGTTGGAAAGCTATCAAAACTCGCGGTGCCTGTCAACCCGACTCATACAAAGGACTGCGACGGCTCGCTTTTGGCACGGGGGTTTCCAACCTTGTGTTTTTTTTTCGATTGGGGTACAACAAAATGGTTTGGGAGCATCCGGGTTCATTCATGTCTTCAGTGATATTCGTTGTCTGTCTGCTAGCAAAACTCTTCTACTGGGACCTTCAGATCAAGCTTCGCGTTCTGTTCAGCTATCGATGGGGACAGGCGTACGTCGATCGAAAGATTCACCACATGGCAGCCTCCCTGTTCGCAATTGCTCACGTCTACCTTGGACTTCGCATCAAGGTGGATCGCCGCTCGGTCGGTCCCCTTCCCGGTCATTTTGCCGTGGTGGTAAATCACCAGTCGGTGGTCGACATCGTGGCCGTCAAGCTCGCCTTTCCCAACCATCCGATCCGCTTTGTCGCCAAGAAAGAGCTCGGACGATGGTTTCCCGGCGTTTCTCCGGTGCTGCGCGTCCAACGCCACGCGCTGATTGACCGGAAGGGGAATCGCGATCAGACCATGCGCACGCTCGATATCCTCGCCCGCCGTACCCGTCTGGGTATCTGCCCGGTGATCTTCGCCGAGGGGACCCGCTCTCGCACCGGCGAGGTGTTGCCGTTTCAGGCGGGTGCCGTCCGTCGCGTGCTCGCTGCTGCCCCGATCCCCATCGTTGCGGTCGCAATCGACGGGGGATACCGCTTTTCTCGACTGTTTGAGGTCTCGGCCACGGCGAAGAACGCCGTCTTTCGAGTGCGGATTGTCGGGGTATTCCCCGTGGACGGCGGCAAGTCCTCGGTGACCAACGCGGTCCAGGCATCGGAAGACGCCGTTCGCGCGCAGATCGACGAGTGGCATCGTGGCTGATAGTTTTCGGGAGTATCGAACCCTTGTACCCTACGCCTACCGGTATCGTTGGCACTATCTCCTGGGTGTTCTCTGCCTGATCGTTACCTCAGGCGGACAGCTGGTTATTCCGCAGTTTGTCAGGCGCGCCATTGATATCATGGTCGAGGGCGGGTTTGCGGTTGCGGAGGTCGGCCGGTTGATGCTGGCCCTGGCGGGACTGGCAGTGGTGATCGGGTTGGGGCGATTTGGATGGCGCTACTTCATTCATGGTGCGTCCCGCCGGATCGAAGCGGAGCTGCGCGGTCGGCTTTTTGAACACCTGCTGCTGCTTTCGCCACGGTACTACGCGGGCGCCAAGACCGGCGACATCATGGCCCGGGCCACCAACGACATGAACGCCATCCGCATGGCAACCGGAATCGCACTGGTTGCGTTCATTGACGGCGTGTTCATGACGCTTGCGATCCTGGTCATTCTCTTCAGCTCCAACGCCAGGCTTGCCGCCGTAACCATCATCCCCCTTCCGTTTATCACGGTGATGATCATCTTCGCCGGTCGGGTGGTCACGCGGCTCTTTCGCGAGGTGCAGGAAGGGTTCTCCCACTTGAGCGAACGCACGCAGGAGAGCATCGCGGGGATCCGCGTCATCAAGTCCTTTGTAAAAGAGCCCCATTTTCTCAAGCGCTTCGAGGAGGTGAACCTCGAGTACCGTCGCAAGAATCTGAACTATATCCGTGTCTGGGGGCTCTTCTTTCCCTTCGTCGCCTTTCTCTCCGGATTGACCACCCTGCTGCTGCTGCGGTTTGGCGGTGAACAGGTGATTGCCGGCTCGATATCACCCGGAGACTTCGTTGCCACGATGAGCTACCTTGCCATGCTTGCCTGGCCCATGCTTGGGGCGGGATTCACGGTCAACGTCCTGGCTCGTGGTGCCGCATCGCTGGCTCGAATCAACGCCATCCTCAAGGAGCCCCCGGAGATCGTCTCCATGATCGGCGCTCATCAGAAGGCCTCGTCAATCGATCTCTCGATTCGCGATCTCACCGTCGTGCATCCCGATGCCGGCGAGCCGGCCCTCGATGGGGTGAGCATCGACCTTCCGCAGGGAACGATGCTCGGAATCCTCGGGCGCACCGGTTCCGGCAAGTCGACCCTTATTCGCACCCTCCCCCGCCTGATCGACCCACCTGAGAATACGGTGTTTGTGGGGGGAGTCGACGTACGGGATTACGATCTTGGGGTACTGCGGGGCCTCTTCGGCATCGTGCCGCAGGATACCTTCCTGTTCTCGGCAACGATCCGAGAGAACATCGGATTTGCCGTTGATGAGCTCAGCGATGAGGAGCTCACCCGCGTGGCCGACATCTCTACCATCAGTCGGGACATCGGCGTGCTCTCCGAGGGATACCAGACGGTGGTCGGTGAGCGCGGTGTCACGCTGTCGGGCGGGCAGAAACAGCGCGTTGCCATCTCGCGTGCACTGGCCAAGAATCCCGATATTCTGATTCTGGATGATGCGCTCTCCGCCGTGGATACCGAAAGTGAAGAGCGCATCCTCAAGGCGATCCTTGAGTTTCGAAAAGGAAAAAGCACGATACTGATTTCGCACCGGATTTCCGCCCTTCAGCACGCCGACCTCTGCATCGTGATGGACCAGGGCCATATTGCGCAGCGCGGCAACCACGCCGAGCTCCTCGCGCAGGGAGGTCTCTACCGGGAGATCTACGATCTGCAGCAGATAGAGCGAAAGCACGCTCGGGGGCACGATGGCTGAACCGGTGTTGCAGGAAAACGAGAAAGTAACCATCGGCTACAATCCCGTGGTAGTCCGCCGGCTCCTTCGGTATCTGAAGCCGTACCGCATCATGGTGGTATGTGCGCTGGTTGCGCTCTCACTCTCCACCGCATCTGAATTGCTGCTGCCTATCGTCCTGCAGCGCGCCGTTGACCGGCATCTGGTCGCCGTCTGGCGCCGAGCGCCGGTGGACCGCGTTGCCGAGCACGCGCCGCTTCGCGACGCGGTCGAACGCTCGGGCACGGTGATCGGCCCGTGGGCGTACGTACTGGAGGTCGACCTCAAGGAGATCCCCGCGGGCGTGCAGCGAGCGTTACGGGAGCAGGACCTCCTGAGCGAGGAGCAGTACTGGGTGACCCCGGTCGATCATCCTGAGACCGCCGCCGCCATTGATGCCAACCGGGAGCAGGTTGAGCGATCGCAGACGCACGCGGCGATTCCGGCAGAGATTGCCCGAAGCCTTTCCGCACCAACGCGGCTGGCGCTGCGCGCGCACGATCTGCGCGGAATCACCCGTCTTGCCGCCGTATTTCTCTCGCTGCTGGTAACCGTTCTGTTCACCGCCTTCGTTCAGGTCTACCTGATGGCTTCGGTCGGTCAGGGAGTCATGAAGGATATGCGGCTGCAGCTCTTTGACCACACGCTCCACCAGTCGCTCTCGTTTCTCAACGGCCACCCGGTGGGAAAGCTGGTAACCCGCCTGACCAACGACGTCGAGACAATCAACGAACTCTTCACCAACGTGGTGGTCAACCTGCTCAAGAATTTCGCGATCATGGCCGGCGTCATTGTCACCATGTTCCTGCTCAGTCCGAGAATGGCCGTGGTCACCATTGCCACCCTGCCACCGGTACTGTTCTTCACCCTGGTGTTTCGAAAAAAGGCCCGTGACGCGTTCCGTGAAGTGCGCCGCTGGGTTTCCCGCGTGAACGCCTTCATCGCCGAACACGTCTCGGGGATGCCGGTTGTGCAGATGTTTGTCCGTGAGGTGCAGGTTGGCCGGGAGTTTGCGCGCAACAACGACCGACTGATGCACGCAAGTCTCTCCGAGATGTACGTGTTTGCGGTGTTTCGCCCCATCGTCGACCTCCTCTCCTCGGTGTCGCTTGCGATCATTGTGTTCATGGGTGCGCGGTTTCTGTCGATTGGCGTGGTGTCACTGGGAATCCTGATTGCCTTCATCGATCTGGCAAAGCGGTTCTACCAGCAGCTGATGGATATCTCCGATCGCTTCGTAATCCTGCAGAGCGCCATGGCGGGAAGCGAACGGGTGTTCGAACTCCTTGACGCGGTGGACCAGATCGATGATCGTGGCAGACTGACCTTGCCTCAGCCGGTCCGGGGACGCGTTGAGTTTGAGCACGTCTCCTTTGCCTACCGCTCCGGAGAACCCGTTCTCCGCGATCTGAGCTTCACCGTTGAGCCGGGACAGAGTGTTGCGATCGTGGGGTACACCGGCGCCGGAAAAACCACCATCGCGAACCTGGTCACCCGGCTGTGGGACGCGGATGGCGGCACGATTCGTCTTGACGGTGCAAACGTGCGCGACATCCCCGTCGCGCAACTCCGGGCGACGGTTCAACCGATCGCTCAGGATGTGTTTCTGTTCAGTGAGACCGTGGCGGAGAACATTCGGCTTGGGGCCGATATCAGCGACGAGCGGGTCCAGGAGGCGGCGCGAGCGGTCCAGGCGGACGGGTTCATCCGCGCCCTGCCCAACGGCTACGATACGGTCCTGCAAGAGGGAGCAACCAATATCTCAACGGGACAGCGACAGCTGATCGCCTTTGCCCGCGTGCTTGCCCACGATCCGCGGGTGATCATCCTGGACGAGGCAACCGCCAACATCGATACGGAAACCGAACGCTTGATTCAGGCGGGAATCAGCACCCTGCTGGCCGGACGCACCTCACTGGTGATCGCCCATCGCCTCTCGACCATCAAGCACGCCGACCGTATCCTTGTTCTGTCCGGGGGTGAACTGGTTGAACAGGGCAGCCACGAAGAGCTGCTTGCCGCGCGTGGCCTCTACGCCAACCTGTATCGGCTTCAGTACGAGCCGTGACTGGTCGCAAACCGACGTGATCGAATCGGTTACTCCGCCGCGGGTTCGCAGTTACTGCAATCGTGATCCAGGATGCGCCACTTCTTCCTGTCCGCTTCACGCTCGAAACGACAAATTGGCAGAGCGAGAAACCTGCCGTCTTCACCGGCAAGCCGAACGGTCCGCGAAACGATGTTTACCTCAACAACCCGGAACACCGTGTCATCGTAGGGAATGCGGTTGCCCTCCTCGGGAAAGCGCTGCTTCTCGCTGAGGTAGAGATCGTGCTCATACGCCAGGCAACAGAGCAGTCGCCCGCACGGACCTGAGATCTTCATTGAGTTGAGACTCAGGTTTTGCACCTTCGCCATCTTGATGGAAACCGGGTTCAGTTTGTCGCTGATGGAATTGCAGCAGAGCGCACGCCCACAGACGCCAATACCGCCAACCACCCGCGATTCATCGCGCACCCCGATCTGACGCAACTCAATACGAATGCGGAACTCACCAACAAGATCTTTGACCAGATCACGAAAATCGATCCTACCTTCGGCGGTGAAAAAAAACAGGAGCTTCGGCTCTTCCAGCAGATAGTGGGCGGAGACCAGCTTCATGTCGAGCCGACGGCTCATGATGCGATGTCGGCAGATCTCAAAGGCGTGAGACTCGCGCCGAAGATTCTCCTCGTACCGCGCGATGTCCGTGGGAGTCGCTACGCGTTCTACGTGCTGAACCTCCTTCCATGCTCCGGCATTCTGCTCCGAAACCGGTCCGAGAACGGACGCGATGTCCTTCCCGTACTTGGTGGAGATGATGATGAGCTCGTTGCGTCGATGCGTATCGGGAGAATTGCCGCAGAGTTCCGTCTCGCCACTGTGCAGGACGCGCGCCAGAAAGAGCGATCCACCCGGTATCTCCGTGGTCTTCGCGTGGGCTCCCTCTTCGTGCGATTCTGAAGCGTGCGATTCTGAAGCGTGCGATGCTTCATCAGATCTTGGTAACGCATCCTGTTCGGACACGATGGTTTCGGTCGACATTTCCCTTCTCCTTGCGGGCCGTCTAGTGAAAAAGGTCCACCAGAAGGCCCTGAATCTCTTCTACCTTCCGCAATAACTCAAGCTGTGACTGCTGCGTCTGCACCATTCCCGCCGCAAGGCGGTCCAGCCGTTGATCGATGACGCGGATAAGCGTGAACCGTTTACGGTTCAGCACATTGGTGCCCGAGGTATGCTCCTCGATACCAACCCCCGAGGCAACCACACGCCCCAGAAAGCCGCGAACCGCCTCACGATACTCGCGCAGCCGGGAAAACGTCTGCTCCCGGCTTAACTGATCGCCGAGCTGATGGATCCGGTCCAGCATCTCGTGCGCCTCTTCCAGCGACTCCAGAGGAGCCGCGTCGGGGAGCACCGGATTGTGGGCCTCTACCTGTTGCTCGAATAACGACGGAAAAATCGCTTCGGTTCGTTCACCCGGTCGCGTATCGCGTCCTCGCCGGGTTCGCTCTCCCGGTCGATATCCCGACAGGCCATCGCTCTCGATCCGGGCCATGTCAGCCGCTACACCCGGGCTTGAAGCGAGTAGTGAAGCGTGCTCCGGGCTGCCGTTTCCAACGGTTCCGGCGCCGTGAGAAACGAGTTGGTGCGCATCGGCTTGGTCCTCACCGGAAGCGGCTCCTCAGCGGCTCGGTCACCACGAATGGAAAACTCCCCATCCATCAGCACCCCCTCCTCGGCTACCAGGCGGGGGGAATAGATGTTTCCGAGAACCATGCCCGTTGAGAGCACGATGACCTTTTCCGACGCGTAGACACTGCCACGAATGACCCCGCCGATAACCACGGTGGCCGCCTCAATGGAGCAGT
The DNA here is from genome assembly GCA_007130025.1 of Spirochaetales bacterium. Classification (GTDB taxonomy): domain Bacteria; phylum Spirochaetota; class Spirochaetia; order DSM-27196; family PWMO01; genus PWMO01. The sequence goes on from SLTF01000214.1 coordinate 18,704, forward strand.
CCGCCCGCCCGTGCTTGCCGATGAGGATCTTCCCGCTGGAGCGGATCGATCCCGTGAAATCGCCGTCGATACGAAGCAGACCAGCCGGCTCGAGCTGACCACGAAAATGGGTGCCTTCGCCGACAATGGAGTTGATAAAGTTATCGTCCGCCGGATACTTCATGGCCCTGCCTCGTTTTTTACTTGTTCATCGGCTGCTGGCGCGCACCCGAACCGGAGAATGCGCAATCTGGAGAAACGCAGCCGGGTCAACCACGTCGGTTCCCAACCAGATCTGGAAGTCCAGGTTCGGCGAAGTAGCGACTCCGCTACTCCCCAACGTGCCGATCCGCTGGCCCTGGAACACCTCTTGCCCTTCGGTGACCGTGATGGTCTGCAAGTGCGAATACCGTGTCCGAAACCCGTATTTGTGCCGAATCCATACGTACAGACCGTAATTCGGGTCGAAACCCAACTCGGTGACCTTTCCGTTTGCACTGGCCACCACCGGCACTCCCAGTGAGTCGGTAATTACCACGCCACGACTGAGGAACCATTCGTTGGTGATCGGATGGATGTTGGGGCCGAAACTGCGCGTGATCCGCCCTCGTCCCCCGGCTACCGGCCAGAGATTCGGCAGGTCGGCCAACAGCGCCTTGCGTTCCTGCAACAGGGAGCGAATCTGCGAAAGCGGTTCGACCGAAGTACCCAGAAGGGCCGCGACCGTTTGAAGCTCCCGAACCTCGGGCAGCTGCCCCGGTTCGATCTCCTGGATCCCACGGATC
>SLTF01000368.1 GCA_007130025.1 Spirochaetales bacterium
GCCTCAATCTGCAGCACGGCGTACACGGCCGCACCATGCAGTGGAAGAACGGCGGCGCATCCGCCGAGATCACCGACAGTCGGTTCGCCTCCATGGACAACCTGCACGTCATTGCGGCGCGCTGTCGAATTGAGGCAACCGGGCCGGTAGCCGTCACGCTCGGGATTGACGGTGATATCTGGAGCCTGAACGGTGATCACTTTCGCTCCGGTGGGCCCACCCCCGCTGTCACCGACGACCACCTGCTCGTTGAGTGCGTGACCGGCGAACACGGCGTGCGGGTCGCGGTGGCGCACGCGTTCTCGGTCTCAGGAGCCGAGCCGTTGCGGGTGCGCACCGAGACCACCGGAACGCGCAGCGTCATGCGTACGCTGGAGTTTGCCGCGGGCACGCGGGCCATCGAGATTGAAACGGTGATGGCGGTCTACACCTCCAACGACGGGGTCCGTCCGGTTGATGCCGCGCGCGCCGCCGTTCAGAGCGCCATCGCCGAAGGGTACGCGTCCCTCCTTGAGCGCCATTGCGCGCGGTGGGACGAGGTGTGGCGGCGCAACGACATCGAGATTGACGGTGATCCCTTCGCACAGACTCTGCTGCGCTTCAACACCTATCACAACATCATCGCGACGCCTGCTCATACCGATCACCTGCCCATCGGTGCACGGGGTCTGTCGTGCCAGGCGTACCAGGGAGCCGCATTCTGGGACCAGGAGATCTTCAACCTGCCGATGTTTCTCTACACCGCGCCTGAGGTGGCGCGCAACATTCTCATGTATCGCTACCGCACTCTCGACGGCGCGCGAAAGAAGGCACGCGATCTCGGGTACCGCGGTGCCTTCTACGCGTGGGTCAGCGGAGACACCGGTGAAGAGATCTGTCCCTCGTATTTTTTTGTCGACGTGCTCAGCGGGCGAAAGATCCGCAATCACTTTAACGACTGGCAGATTCATATCTCCCCCGACATCGCGTACACGGTGCGTCGCTACGTGGCGGTCACCGGAGACCGGCAGTTTTTGCGGGACTACGGGGCCGAGATGCTCTTTGAAATCGCGCGCTTTCTGCACTCGCACTGCTACTACAAACCGGAGAAGGAGCGATACGAGTTTATTCGGCTTCTTGGCCCCGATGAGTACCACGAAAACGTCGACAACAACAGCTTCACCAACTTCATGGCGCGTCACGCCCTGCGCGTCGCCTGCGAGGCGTGGGATGAGCTTGGCGAATGGGCAGCCGATGCACGCGCAGCGCTCGCCCACCGGCTCGAACTGACGGAAAACGAAGTCGTCCGCTGGCGAGAGACCGCGGAGCGGGTCTTCGTGCGACCTCCCGACTCTGAAACCGGACGTATCGAACAGTTCGACGGATTCTTTGGGTTGGAGGACGTCTCCCCGGCTGCGCTGAAGGAACGGCTGATCGATCCGGGCGAATACTGGGGGTGGCCCAACGGGATTGCGGTGGAGACCCAGGTCTCCAAGCAGGCCGACGTGCTCCAGCTCTTTGTGCTTCACCCCGACGCCTACTCCACCGAGGTGATGCGGGCAAACTACGACTACTACGAACCAAGAACCCAGCATGGGTCGTCGCTGAGTTATTCCGTCTACGCTACCGTTGCGGCCTGGGTGGGATATTCCGATCAGGCGTACGACTACTTTGTCCGCTCGGCAACGGTTGATCTGTTCAATACCGGAAAGGCGGTCAGCGGCGGGACCTTCATCGGCGGTATTCACACCGCCGCGTGCGGGGCCGCCTGGCAGATCGTGGTTATGGGATTCGTTGATGCTCGTATGGAAGATGGGGCGCTGAAGCTCTCCCCGCGGCTACCCGCCCGGTGGAAGAGTGTACGGTTCTTTCTGTCCATCCGGGGATCGCTTCTGCGGGTGACGGTCACCCACGCCGCCGTTGATGTGGAGAACGAAGCGGCGGCAACCGCTTCGGCCACCGTGGCGGTCTTCGGCGTGACAAAGCAAGTGGCCCCGGGGAGTCGGTGCTCCATCCCCATCGGCGCTTCGATTTGATTATATGTCCTGCGGATGGTATACTCTCCGTAAGGAGGCCCGATCATGGAAGCCATTGATGCATATAGCCCGGTTGCCGCGCAATCGGTGCAGCCCAACCCCCAGGCAGAGGCCGCTCCTCCGCCGGAACAGACTCCTCCCCCCGAGCCACAGGCTCAGCCCGCGTCGGATCCCGCCGTCGGACAGAACGTCGACGAGTACGCCTGACCCTGCGCGTGCGTCGCGGTGTTGGATCAGCGCAGGGTCACCGCGACTGAGGGGTAAATATCGCCTGAAAGATCTTGTCTCTCACCGGCTCGCGGATTGACGTGAACCTCAGGTGCGCGATGCCACCGTTTCGGGAGGTGCGGACCACTTCTCCAACAACCTGCAACCGTTCCTTGTCTTTGCCGGCAAACCGTAGTTCAACGCGGTCCCCCGCGTCCAGCGGTAGCTCGGGTGGCTTTCGCATGCTCGCGCCGCCGCCTCCGAGGTCTTCGATCACCGTTTCCACTGCGGGCTCATCCGTGTAGGCCCTGCGCACCCGCGCCGGTATGCGCACGCGCCGGCGAAAGTAGGTTCGTTTCTGATAGCGGGTGAGTGATTCCGAATGCCGAAGATGCAGCACGTTGTCTTCGCGATTGACCACGATGGTGTGCACCTGAAAGATTCCCGCATGACTCTGATAGAAGACGTCGACCGCTGAGCCGATGCGGAAGTGCTCATCCGGGGGAATCACCACCTGGAAGGCGTGCGGTTCGTGCGACATGACGCGGCCGCGAACCGGGTGCTCGCCCTTGGCCCGTCGGACAAAGACGGTGCTCGCCTGGGGAAGGTGTACCGTGGAAGCCGGAGCGCGGTCCCGGGTCTGGTCAAAGCCAAGCCGCAATCGGAGTGCCGAGACTGCGTCCGACGGAGCCTCATCGGCTTGGAGAAGCTTCTTTGCACAGCTGTTGAACATCCACTCGTTTTCCAGCAGCAGGTATTTGTCGTGCACATTGGGAAGGTACTGGGCCATCCGATCCAGGATAGAGACCCACGAGGGCGGAATCGAAAGCTGCTCCATTCGTTCACCAAACGCTGCGGCTGCCCGCCGCTCCCGTTCGCGACGGTACCGGTTCTGCTCAACTCGAGCGTAGATCCAAAGGCCCAGCGTCAGCGAAAGCACGATGAGCAGGACCAGCGTCACCTCAAGCGGGTTGCTCCGGTAGGTCTGAGCGATGGTACGAAAAAAGTCGGTTCGTGCGTCGGGAATCTGCAGGAGATACATGGCACCTCTTCTCAAAGTATAGCATAATCGGGGTGATAATTCGCCGTGGGGGCGGAAGGAGTGGGGAGCCATGCTTCTTGCGGTTGATATCGGCAATACCAACATTGTCGTGGGGGTCTTTGCCGACGCGTCGCTCACGGCGCATTTTCGCATTCAGACGGTATACGATCGAATGGCGGATGAGTATCACGTGACGCTCGCAGGGTTGTTCCGCGAATCGGGAATTGACGCGACGGTCTGTGAGTCGGTGGTGGTATCGAGCGTAGTCCCCGTACTGACCGAGGCGGTCGCGGAAGCGCTGCACCGGCTTACCGGCCGCGTTGCGCTGGTTCTTTCGCCAACGGCTGCGCTCAACGTGACAATTGCGATCGGGAACCCTCGCGAGCTCGGCTCTGATCTGATCGCAAACGCGGTCGCTGCCTATGACCGCTTCCGCGACGCGTGCATCGTGGTGGACTTCGGCACCGCGCTGACCTTTACCGCCGTCTCCGCCGCGGGCGCAATCCTCGGTGCGGCCATTGCGCCGGGGCTTCGTACCGCGGTGCATTCGCTCGCCGCGGGTACCGCACAGCTGCCCGAAATCGACCTGAACGAACCCGAGAGCGCCATTGGCACCGACACCCCAAGTGCCCTGCGCGCCGGGATTGTGCTCGGTTACCAGGGCCTGGTAAACGAAGTCATCCGGCAGATGAAGCAGCAGATCGGGGTCCCCACGCGGGTCATTGCCACCGGTGGCCTGTCGGGCGCCATGGCCGCTCGCCTCGCGGAGATTGACGCGGTAGACCCATGGCTCACCCTGGAGGGGCTGCGCATCGTAGCGGAGCTCAACCGTGGCTGACGAACTCTCGTTTGACATGGCGGTGGGGGCGGCGTTCAACGTTGCCCCGATTCTTCGGGAGATTGAGGCGCAGCGGGCCCAGGCGGCCGATCTGGACGCGCCAATTGAGGATCGTATCGCCGCCTTTGAAGACATCATGGAATCCGAGGTTGGTGATACCACCTTCTCCCGGGCGCGCAACATCGAGCGCGAGGTGGGTTTGCGGCAGATCTACCTGAAGTTTGAAGGCAGCAATCCGTCGGGAACCCAAAAGGACCGGATCGCCTTCGCCCAGGTGCTCGACGCCCTGCGACGCGGGTATCAGACCATCAACCTCGCAACCTGCGGCAACTACGGCATGGCGATGAGTTTTGCCGCCTCCCTCGCGGGACTCAGTTGCATGGTCTACATTCCCCGCTCCTACCATTCACGCCGCCTCGACGAAATGAAAAAGTTCAACTCGCAGATCGTTCTGGTTGATGGTGATTACGAGGCAGCCGTTGAGCAATCATCGCGGGAGGCGGCTGAGCGTGACCACTACGACGCCAATCCCGGCCGTGCCAACACCGACCTCCAGCTGCGCGCCTACGGCGAGATTGCCTACGAGATCTACGACGAGCTTCGAGACGCGCCGGCCGCGGTGGGCGTGCCGGTTTCCAACGGTACCACGCTGGCCGGCATCTACCGCGGTTTTGTCAGCCTCTACCGGCGCGGCAAAACATCCCGGGTTCCCCGCTTTTACGCCGGTTCGTCCCACGCGAAGAATCCCATTGTGAACGCCTTTCTCAAGGGCTTGCTGACCTGCGAAGACCTGAGCCCCGGCCTGATTCGAGAAAGCGCGGTCAACGAGCCGCTGATCAACTGGCACTCGATTGACGGCGATCTGGCGCTGAACGCAGTCCGTGAGAGCGACGGCTGGGCGGTAAACGTCAGTGACCGGCAGATGCTCGCCTATTCACGGCTGGTGCGCGAGCAGGAAGGCATGTTGGTGCTTCCTGCCTCAACCGCCGGTCTGCTCGCCCTGATACGCCGCCACAAGCAGGAAGCCCTGCCAAACGATCGTTTCGTGGCCATTCTCACCGGCCGAAAACCATGAGGGGAACCAATGATTGATGGAGATGCCGTTGTCTACTGCGCCGGGGCGTTTCGGACTACCTTCGGGAAGACGGCGCACGGTCTGGTTCGCTTTACCGAGCGTTATCGGGTCCGTGCGGTCATCGATCCCGACTGCGCCGGTGAGGATGCGGGAACGGTTCTCGACGGCCGCCCGGCCGGTATTCCCATTGTGGCAAATCTGTCCGACGCGCTGCAGGTTGCTCGCGGAGGGCATGGTGACAATCCGCCGGGCTACTTTGTAATCGGCATTGCCCCCGACGGCGGTGTGGTCACCCCGCCCATGCGCGCCGCGGTGCGAGAGGCGCTCGAGGCAGGGCTCTCGGTTGACAGCGGTCTGCACGAATTCTTCAGCGATGACGCCGACCTCTCTCGGCTGGCGGCGCAGCGGGGGCTCTCCATTCGCGACGTTCGAAAGACCCCGCCGCGAACCGAGCTGCACTCCTTCAGCGGCCGCATTGAAACCGTGGATGCGGTGCGGGTTGCGGTGCTGGGCACCGACTCAGCGATCGGCAAGCGGACCA
>SLTF01000254.1 GCA_007130025.1 Spirochaetales bacterium
ATTGAGTACGGCCGCAGCATGGTGAACTTACGGTTGCTCTTCACCTACCGCAATCAGTATCCGCCAACCGCGTTGCGGTTTCGCATTCCCGACGACGCGATGTAGGGACCTCGGTCACGGGACGAGACTGTCGAGAAGACCGCGCTCCAGCGGTTCCCAGTTTCGAGAGCGATCAATCGCCTCGATGATTGAGGCGCCGGCCGCCATGCAGGGACGTGCCGTGCACATTCCGTCCACTGCGTTAAATTGTTGCCATCCCCGTTCAGTGTGAAATACTCCCTTGATACGCAGCACCGGCTCGCGTGAGAAGAGCTGTTCCAGCGCCTGGGTCCCAAACAGCATGCCGGCGTCAAACCGCCACCCGCAGCTGAAGAAGCCGTCACCGCTGTTTTCCACCCGGTCCCATCGCGCGTCGGCCACGCGCACGCGGTCATCGCCATGGCTGTGGTCTTCTCCGTGGGGGTCGTGGGGGTGTGAATGCGCCTCCGGATGGACCGCGCGTCGGGTCTCGCTTGTCGTTGCATCAAGCCACACGACATCAATCGCACCGTGCACGACCAGCGCTACACGGGCTTTGGGCGGCTGCGATGCCGACGCAAAGCGGTAAAACGCTTCGATTTCATCCCCGCTGCAGAGGTCGCACCGGTTTGCTACCAGTACGTCCGACAGGGCGATCTGGTCGGTGAAGGCCGGGTTTTCACGGTACCGCGAATCCGAGAGCTTTCGCGGATCAACCAGGCAGACGGTCGCCCGCAGATCAAGAACCGAACGATAGTGCGGTTCCCGCAACATCGCGATGACCCGCTCAGGATGTCCGAGCCCGGTTGGCTCGATCAGGATGCGATCGGGGGCTGCCTGCTTGATGAGCAGGTTGAGTGCCATCTGCGTGGGAAGGTTGCTCGAGCAGCACATGCATCCACCCGGCACCTCTTTGATGAAGGCACCGGTATCCTTCATCAACGCCCCGTCGATTCCAATCTCGCCGAACTCGTTGACCAGCACCGCCCATCGCTGATCGGCAGGTTTGTGAGCGAGCAGATGCAGGATTGCGCTGGTTTTGCCAACTCCGAGAAAGCCCGTGATGATGTTGGTGGGAATGTTCTGGTAAACCCGGTTATTGATTTCCACCTCTCAATAATAGCAGGGCCGGAGAAATCATGCCAGTGTAATGCGGCAGCGTGCGCGGACTCAGAGCTCCGCGAGCATTCCCGTGGCCATCGAGGCCAGGTCCGTGCCGGGCGCAAGGCTTCGCACGCGCTCCAGTTCACGGCGGGCGGCACTCGCGTTGCCGCCCATCCGGTGCGCAACGCCAAGCAGCAGGTGGACCGACGGGAGCGCCTCGCGGTCGGCCTGCGGGGATGACGCGTATCCGGAGAGCAGGACGACGGTGTCGCTGGTCATCGAAAGATCGAGCTGCACCTGGGCGAGGGCGAGGGTGTGCTCGTGGAACCAGCCGGCATCCGGATTGGGCGGGTACATCTGCAACCAGGTGAGGGCCCCTCGGGGTTCGCCCGACAGGGCGAGGGTGTAACCAAGGTAGAATGCTACTTCCGGCTCCTCGTCGTCCGTTGCGTAGAGCATCGCCTCATCAAAGAGATCAAACGCTCCGTCGAGATCACCCGCTGCCAGCGCGTCTCGTCCTTCGGCGATGAGCTCTTCTACGCTTTCCCCGCCAACCCACTCAATGCCACCCTGTCGGGGAGCCTCGGTTGCACGTACGCCACCAACCACGGGGACCAGCGCCCTTGGTTGCTCGGAGAGTCGTGTCACGCGGCCCTGAATCATGGAGGTAACGGTAGGAGACGAAGCGGCTCGCCGACCACCGAGAAGGTCTGACATCCGGAACACACCCGGCTGCGCGAGCCGAAGGACGGTTCGTCCATCGCCGAGCTCCGCGTATCCCCCCTGGCTCAGCCGCATCACGGCGTCATCGGGAACCAGATCTCCCATCAGAAGCGGAGCCCACGCATTCTGCCGCTGCATTTCTACCGTTCCCTCGCTGTACCGCACGATGAAGTCCATCGCGGTCACCGGCAAGGTCGCCACCAGCAGCAGCGCCACCGCGATACCCGTCCATCGTCTCTGTCCCGTCATGTCGCACCTCTCACCGGTAAGTGTAGCACAGCCGGTGGGAGTTTTCCGGGCGCCCGCCCCATCACCCTCCCGCGGCTGCAGCCCGTCCGCTGCGGTACGCCTCCAGCGGGGCGCAGCTGCAGACCAGGTTGCGGTCTCCGGCCACGTTGTCCACGCGGGCGACCGCCGGCCAGAACTTGTTCTCGCGGCACCAGGCAGCAGGGTAGGCCGCAACCTCGCGGCTGTAGGGGCGGTCCCAGTTGCCGATCATGTCGTCGAGGGTATGGGGTGCGTTGCGAAGCGGGCTGTTTTCCAGCGGCAGCTCGCCGCGTCGGACCTCGTCCACCTCCGCCATGATGCCGATCATCGCGTCGCAGAAGCGGTCGAGCTCGGCCTTGTTCTCGCTCTCGGTGGGTTCCACCATCAGGGAGCCGTGCACCGGCCACGACATGGTCGGCGCGTGGAAGCCGTAGTCGGCGAGGCGCTTGGCGATGTCTTCTACCGTAACGCCGGTCTCCTTCTCCATGGCGCGAAAATCCAGGATGCACTCGTGCGCCACCCGGCCGCCGGGGCCGGTGAAAGCCACCGGGATGTGGGAGCGCAGGCGCGCGGCGATGTAGTTGGCGTTGAGGATGGCGTGCTCGGTTGCCGAGCGCAGCCCGTCGGTCCCCATCATGGCGATGTAGGCGTACGAGATGGCCATGACACCGGCGCTTCCCAGCGGCGCCGCCACGATGACTCCGGTGGGGCCGGGGTTGTCGAGGGTGCCGGGAAGGAAGGGCGTCAGGTGCGGCGCGGTGAGCACCGGGCCGATTCCGGGACCGCCGCCGCCGTGCGGGATGGCGAAGGTCTTGTGCAGGTTGAGGTGGCAGACGTCGGCTCCGATGGTACCCGGGCTGGTGATGCCTACCTGCGCGTTCATGTTGGCGCCGTCCATGTAGACCTGGCCGCCACGGTCGTGCACGATCGTAATCGCCTCGCGGATGCCGCGTTCAAAGACGCCGTGGGTCGATGGGTAGGTGACCATCATCGCCGCGAGTCGGTCGGCGTGCTGTTCGGCCTTTCGGGTCAGATCCTCCAGGTCGATGTCGCCGTTGGCGGCGCTGTCTACCACCACCACCTCCATGCCGGCCATCACCGCGCTCGCCGGGTTGGTGCCATGGGCGGAGTCGGGCACCAGGCAGACGGTGCGGTGCGCTTCGCCGCGGCTCTTGTGCCACGAGCGGATGATCATCAGTCCCGCAAACTCACCGTGGGCCCCGCTGTTGGGCTGCAGCGAGCAGCCGTCAAACCCGGTGATATCGCAGAGCCACGCCGAGAGCTCGGAGGCCATCAGATGAAAGCCCGCCGCCTGCCACGTCGGGGCGTACGGATGGATGCCGGCAAACTCCGGCCAGGTGATGGGCATCATCGCCGCGGTTGGGTTGAGCTTCATGGTGCAGCTGCCCAGCGAGATCATCGAGTGCGCAAGCGACAGGTCCTTGCGCTGCAGTCCGGTGATGTAGCGAAGCAGGGCGGTTTCGCTGCGGTGCGAGTTGAACACCCGCTGCTGCAGGTAGTCGCTGCGCCGCTCGAGCGCGGCCATGGGCTTCCACGACGCGGCGCGCGCGCGCTGGGTGACGTCGGACTCGCTGGTGGCAGCCCCGAGGGCCGCTGCAAGTCTGGCGACCTCGGCGGGCGTAGAGCGCTCATCGAGGGTGATGCTGATGCGGCCGCCGTCGCTTCGCAGATTGAAGCCGGCGGCGAGTGCGGCCGCTTCCAGCCGCTGTCCGGCAACCCGTCCCGTGGTGAGCGTGACCGTATCAAAGATCACCCCTTCCAGGACCGGCAGCCTGTGCTCGCGCAGCAGGTCGCGCAGGGCGTTGGCAAGCAGGGTGATGCGCGTCGCGATGCGGCGAAGACCGTCCGGGCCGTGATACACCGCGTACATCGACGCCATGATCGCGAGCAACACCTGCGCGGTGCAGATGTTGCTGGTGGCCTTGTCGCGGCGGATGTGCTGCTCGCGTGTCTGCAGGGCCAGGCGCATCGCCGGTTTTCCGTTTCGATCGCTGCTCACGCCCACGATCCGGCCCGGGAGCAGCCGCTTGTGCTGATCGCGCGTGGCCAGAAAGGCCGCGTGGGGACCGCCGTACGCCATCGGCACGCCAAAGCGCTGACTGTTTCCCACCACCATGTCGGCGCCCCATTCGCCGGGAGGCGTGAGCAGGGTCAGCGCGAGCAGGTCGGCCGCCACAATCACCGCGGCACCGGCTGCGTGCAGGGCGTCCGCGATGGGACGATAGTCCAGGACGACTCCGTCGGTAGTCGGGTACTGCAGGATGCCGGCGAGGTCGCCCGCGGAGGGAGCCCAGGTGGATTCCGGTGCAACCTGCAGATCGATGGCGAAGGGTTCGGCGCGCAACCGCAGGTGGGCGATGGTCTGGGGGTGGACCCGGTCGCTCACCCAAACCCGGCGTGTTTCGCTTCCCTTTGCCGAGCGAAACGCCATCATCATCGCCTCGGCCGCGGCGGTCGCCTCATCCAGCATGGACGAGTTGGCGATCTCCATGCCGGTGAGGTCGGTCACCATGGTCTGGAAGTTGACCAGTGCCTCCAATCGGCCCTGTGAGATCTCGGCCTGATACGGCGTGTACTGCGTGTACCAGCCGGGGTTTTCGAGAATATTGCGCTGGATTACCGGCGGCGTGATGGTATCCGCGTAGCCCATGCCGATGAGGCTTCGCATCGGTCGATTCCGGTCGGCGAGGTGGCGCATGCGCGCGAGCAGGGCGTCTTCGGTCAGGGCGGGAGGGAGCACCATCGGCGCGTCGCGCAGGATGTCGTCCGGAACCGTTTCGGCAATCAGCTGCTCCATGGAGGCAACTCCAAGCGCGTCGAGCATGGCGGCGCGCTCGTCGGCGTCAGGGCCGATGTGGCGGGTTCGAAACTCGGCGTGTCGATCAAAGAGTGCATCGGCAGAGGGGGCGCTGCGGTAGGTGGGCTTGTAGGCAGGTCCCCGGTTCTGGCGCGCCGGGACCGCCTTGCCGCGGATCATGACCGACAGCGGTTCATCCGCGCTGACCCCGGCGTCTACGTAGGCGTTGGCTACGCTTCCGCCGCAGGAGGGTGCAAGGCCACCGGAGACCACGGTCCCCACCGGATTCCCGGTCTCGTCGTTCACGGGGTAGCCTTCGCGGGGAATCGCTCCCGCCCCGAGCACCAGTCTGCGCAACGTACGCTCGGGGCCCGCCTTCTTGCGCGCGAGGATGGCCTTACGGCCGATGAAGTCGTGGTCCAGGTTGCACGCCCAGAGCAGGCGCGCTTCCACCGGGGAGGTCTCCTCAGTGAGCTCGTGGCCGTAGAGGGCAAAGCCCGACTCAAGGCGAAGGCTGTCGCGCGCGGCAAGGCCCACGGGGCCCGCGTGAATTCCGGTTGCGCGCGCGGTATCCATCAGCGTGGTCCAGCACGCGGTTGCCTCCGAGGCGGGAAGGAAGAGCTCAAAGCCGTCTTCGCCGGTGTATCCGGTCCGGCCAATCTCCACGTTCACCGTCGTTCCCAGCATTATCCGGGCCGCGGTGATGCCAAATCGGGGCAGCGCGATGAGCCGGCGGTAGAGTTCGCGCGATTCTATGGATGCGGAACCGGCGGAGCTTTCATC
>SLTF01000450.1 GCA_007130025.1 Spirochaetales bacterium
CTCGCCGCCCTGCTCCCCGGGGGCCGAATCAGCCCCCGCCCACTCGCCCTCCGGGATGACCAGCCGTCCGTGGTGGACGGTGTATCCATCGGCGGAGGCAAGACGGCCGCGCGGAGAAAAGAGCGCGTCCACCATCTCCACCGCGCCCGCACCCGAGGTGCGTATCACCGCAAGTGCTCCGGCAGCGAATGGGGTGGCAAGCGCCACAATGGGCTGGGCAAATCGATCGGTGGCCATGGGGAAATCGCCCGTCCGCGGCGCGTCAGCGCAGCTGCAGGGCGAAGTCCTCGCCCATGCGGGTGCCGAGCGCGCGAAAGGCCGCGTTGATGGCGGTGCCCGCCGAGGAGCTCCGGCTGCGCTGAAAGGTAGAGATGGAATGGAGGACCCTGCCGCTCTGAAGGTCCACCGCCTGGACGGTTCCCGAAACGCGCACGATCACCCCGTCGCTTTCATCAAACTGGTCGATACCTACTACGCCAAAGATCACCCGTTCCACCCGGGCGCCAAAGAGCTCGCGCCACTCGTCGAGCAGGTCGCGATCGGGGGCGCCGGAGAGCCGAGTGGGATCAAACGGAAGGGTACTCACGGCGAAACCCGCCTGCGAAAGCGCGCTCACCAGGGCCGGCCCCGTCACCGAGGTGGTGGTTGGGTTGCCGACGGTGTCGGTATCCAGCACCACCACACCGGTGGGGATGGTGCGTGCCGTGGAAATCACTTCGTAGCGAAAGGTGACCCGCCGCCCGATCAATGCCTCGCGCAGGGCGTCCACCGCGGGGCGCTGCGCGCGTGACACGCCGTCAAGAGGCTGCAACAGGCCTCCCGTGTCCAGCGAAACGGTCAGGTTCTCCGTACCCACGATGGTGGGAACCGGATGAGCGAAGCGGGCGATTCCGTCCGCCCCGGTTGTCACGCGGGCGGTTCGCACCCCTACCCGCCCGTTGGGCATCAGCTCCCGATACCCGGCAAGCAGGGCTACCCCGGCAACCGGCCGCCCGCCGTCGGTCACGCGAACCAGAAACGCCTCGGCGAAGGGTTCACTAATCACGGCGGTGAGATTGTCGTTGAGCCGCTCGAGCTGCAGCCGGTTTACCACCGCACGAGCGGCGTTCATGTTGTTCTCAAACCGGATATCGGCGTTGTCGATGTCGGAGCGCGAAGCGGCCGCGGCGGCCTCCACGTAGCGGGCGATGGCGGTGAACGGATCCCCCGCCTGCTCGGCGAGCCGCGCTTCCCGCTCAGGCCGTGCTACGGCTTCCTGGCGCTCACGAAAGAGCGCCTCGATGCGCGCCTTCTCCGCCATCAGCGCCTGGCGATCATAGGCAACCAGCAGGTAGGTAGTCACCGAGTTGCCGCGCTGATCGACAAACCGGTCCTGAACGCGAAAGCCCGAGACGCGGGCCGCCCCCTCCTGCCGTACCGTCTGCGTCACCGACGCCTCAAACTCGTCAAGCGTCGCGCGCGCCTCGGCGCTGGTCTCCGTGGTCACGGTCACCCCGATGAAGCGAACGATCTGCTCGATGAGGTTGTTGATTGCCACCGCTTCGGCCGCGGCCACGTCGCCCACGGGATCGGTGGCGCTTGCCACGAAGTACTCGTTGCGCGCGTCACCGGGCGGGGTGCTGATGACCCACTCCGGCGGACCGGCCGCGGACGCGGATGCAACCGGCACCGGGGAGGGGGTGCCTGCGCAGCCCACCACGGCCAGCGCCACGCCGGCCACCACAAGCGTGCCGAGGGGCCGGCTGACGATACGAAACAGAGATGCTATCAATGATCGAGAACGGGACGCGCTCATCATCAGAGTTGTCACACCTGCCGGCCGAACCGGCGTCACATCGTCAGGCCGTTCTCAAACGCCTCTTTCACGCGGTCTCGCGCGCGCTGCTCTTCCTGGGTAACCGGTTGATCGCGCCCGGCGTTGTTCAGCGCGTCGCGGATCATGCGGTCGAGGGTGTTGCGCGGAATGGTGTAGAGCACGTAGTAGCTGTAGGCGTCCTCGTCAACCCGGCCCTCGGGTGTGTAGTAGCGCATCTGCATCCAGTAGTCGGACACCCGCTGGTAGCCGGAGAACTGCGCGTCGGAAAAGGTGAGCACCACCTGCTCCATGTAGGTCTCCAGCATGTCCATGTCGCCAACCGCGGCGCCGGCAAACTTCACCTGCACCCGGTTGCGCACCGTCTGTGCAATGTCGGCCGCGGCGGTGAAGTTTCGCGTCCACAACTCGGCGCCCTGAAGGTTCTGTGCACGTGGCGACTCGAACTTGAACACATAGACGTCGGAGAACTCCGGCTGTCGCTCGAGTTCGTTGGCTTCCAGCACCACCCACTCCGGGATATCGCGCCCAAAGCGGAAGTTGCGGTGGTCGAGCACGTCCGGTCGGCGGGCGATGGGTGCGGGAACCCCCGCGGTCGCGCTTGCAGGAGCCGGGTCCGGCTTGCTTCCGCATGCCGCGATGGCCAGTACCGCCACCACGGCGATTGTTGCCTTGATCATCAGATTCTTCATGTATCTCCCTCCTGGGATTGATCTCGTTGGGCCGGCGCATCGTCCGGCGTTTTTCCGGCTTACCAGCCGGTGTTAAAGGTCATTGATTTTCCCCGCGTCAGCACGTGGTAGAGGTTCTCCATGCCGGGGACCGTTGCCGAGACGTCGTAGATCAGGTCCTCGAGCTCATCGGCCCGGCCGAAGAAGAACACATCGTACTGTGTCTGATCGGCGGTCTGCGACACGGTGACGATGTCGGAGGTGCGACTGCGCAGCCGTCGGCGGAACTCGCTCATGGTGCGTGAGTCGCTGGAGTTCTGGATCACCACCTGGTAACGAACTCCACGGGAGGCCGAGAGCGCCATCTGGATGCGCGACTGCTCGACCACCAGCGGCATCGCCTGAAAGACGGTGGACTGCAGGGCGTTGAGCACCGCGTCTTCCTGCGAGGAGCGGCTTGCGGTGCGCTGACTGCGGCGGTTGACCGTTCCCAGCAGCTGCCCGGTTGAGGTCTCGAACATGCGCATGGTCACGTTGGCACTGCCAAAGTGAGTTCCCGCCTGCGTCTCCCCGGAGGTCACCGCGTCCAGCTCCACGTAGACGTCGGCGCCAAGGCGCTGCGCCACCCACTGGAGGATGCTCACCTCGCGGCCGGTCTCTTCTTCGTAGACCAGCTGCAGGTCGCGCGTGATGCTCTCGACCTGGCCCGCGTCCACCGCGATCATGCCGTTGGAGATGAGATAGCTGTTGGCCTGGTTGACCGCGCTTCGCATCAGGAAGGGACTCTCGGGTGACTCCTGGTTGAAGTAAACGAGGTAGGTCATGGTATCGATATAACGCCGGATAAACCGCTGTTCTTCGGGCGTAGCCTCGGCCCAGTCGTCCGGCTGAGCGGCAATCGCGTCAGCCGCGCCGCCGCGAGCCGGCGAGCCGGTATCAGCCAAGGAGCCGCCCACCAGCCCTTCGGCGGTGCGTCGCTCACCCGACGCGGCAACCCCGGAGCCAATCCCGTTGGCGGCCAGCACGCCCTCGATGGCCGGCCGGTTCACCCGGATGGTGATGTCAAAGACCATGTCCATCTGATCGATGGTACCGAGGTTCTCCCGCCGCACCGTCTGCATGGTTTCGTTGAAGACAAAGGCGTTGGGATTGCGCGTATTGTAGAGCTCGCGGTCGAGGGTGGCGCTGTTGGCCGCCTCGGCCTGTGCGCCGATCATGTCGATGACGGCGTTTCGCACCGCGTCCATCTTGGCGTCGTTCATCGCAATCGCGAGGCTCGGTCCGCGACCGCTGCCCGGGTAGACGTCGCTTGCACCACCCGCGGCGGAACCGGGGATGCTCGTGAACGACGGCCCGGACGCGCAGCCGGCCAGAGCGACCAGAGCGACGGCTCCAAAGAGCCACAAGCCGCGAACGCGCGGGGAATCAATGGTGCGAAGATCTCGTCGCATATGCGTATGCTCCTGTGTGCTACTTGAATGTTATCCCGGCGCCCAGGAGAATTCCACCATACCCGTCGAAAAACCGGGTGATTTCCGGCGGCACTAGTCCGTCGTAGAAGCCCACCCAGCGGGCGAACCCGCCTTCCACAAAGAGCATGGTGTCGCGGTTGATGAGCATGTTCACCGTCAGCCGGGCGCTTCCGCCGAAATGGCTCGCGAAGTAGTCATCGCCAAAAACCGACTGGTTGAACGGAATACCCCCACCGATGCCAAACCCAAAACTGGGCGTCAGCTTCAGCCGGCCAAAATACTGATTGAACTCGCCGCCCAGGTAGACGTTCAGCGGGAAGAGCAGCCCGAGCACGGTGTCGGTAAAGGGAATTTCGATGCCCACCAGCGGCCGGAAGTTGAAGAATCCCCGGCTCGGCACCGCCTTCAGCCCCATCACAAAGGTACCGCGCTCGGCGGCAAAGTCAATGAGGGCGTTGCCGTAGACCACGATGTCCGCGCCCATGCGCGGAACCTCCTGCAGCTGGTCGCCTACAAAGGGGCCCTGCGACGCGTAGAGCAGCTCCGCGATGGAGTATTGCTCGCGCACTTCGCGAATCACCATCAACCCGGTCTCTTCCACCGTCTGGTGTCCGTGAATGGTCACCCGCGGCACCACAACTGCGTACTCGTCTCCCCGCTGGATGCCCATGTTACTGCCAAACTCAAGCAGGATCCGGCGGCGGTTGATCTCGAGAATACCGGTACGCAGCTTGAACTCATCCATCTGACGGATGCGGAACACCAGCTGCGGCGCGATCCCGTTGACCGCCGAACGCATCGCCGTCACCGCGTCGCGGTCGGAGCCGCTGGTCTCCACAAAAAACTGACCGATGGTGGTGAGGTTCTCCACATTCAGGAAGGTGAAGGAGGTCTCGATGGTCGCGTGGTACTCGCCGTTATCGCGCTGGACCAGGTTATAGAACGATACCGACGGCACCACCACGATGAAGCCGCCGCTGATGCGATCGAGCTCGTCCGCGGTAAAGGCCTGCTGCCCGAGCAGCACCGCTTCGGGAAACTCTGCGGTTGCTTCACGATAGCGACGAAGGGCGTCGGCGAAGGCGGAGACGTTCTCGTAGTCGAGGCGCTGCGTCAGCCCGATGACGTCGAAACGCCCAAGGTTGATGAAAACGCTTCGGATCTGCTCATCCACGGCGCCCACGGCAAGCCGGAATATCTCGGAGGTGCGCGCTTCCACCCGTCGCTCGTAGCGAAAGACCCTTCCGAGCTGCACCACCGTCTGCTCGCGCGGCACGGGATCAAGCGGCTCACCGTAGTAGCTGAGCCGGAAGATCGCGATCTCCTGTCGCTCTGAGTAGAATTGCGCGTGAAGGGGAAGCACGGCGACGATGCCGACGCAGAGCGAAAGCACCATCCGTCTGAACACTCTGCGCACCAACAGCTCCTCGGTTTATCGTCTACGGTGCATCGGGAATACCGGACATCCGTTCGCGGTCACGGTATACCAGAATTGACTCAATTTCAACGGTCCGGTCTACCGAACGATTGATCACGGTCAGATCGATTGCTCCCGGATCCGCGACCAGCGGCACCGAAACCGTGCCGCCCGCGTCGTCGGAGACCACTACGGCTCCCTCCCGAAGCGAAAGCGTCAACCGAAACGGATTTGAGAAACTCAGACGCGCCGGCGAAAGCCCGGCCGCCTCGACCGCCCCGTTCAGACGAACCAACAGAATTTCGGCTCCCTCCGCGGCGTGACCCAGACGCA
>SLTF01000187.1 GCA_007130025.1 Spirochaetales bacterium
CCGCACGGACGAGGTCCGCCGCGGCGTCCCGGCGGCTGAAGATGGTGCGGAAGAAGCGGTCGTGGGGAGAGTCTGGTGAAGGGGTGTTCATGCCCCTTATACAATCACCGTTTTTTTCGTCTGCTTCACCGGAGCGGAAAAAAGCACAAACTTGGGAACACTCGCGGTTTGTTCACGTCCAGTTCATACAGGTCGGCTATACTCACGCCATCACCACACGCGAAGGAGTTGCGTATGTTCACCATACTGGTGGTGGAGGACGATCGAAACCTGCAGCGGCTGATGGCCGCGATGCTGCGGCAGAACGGATACCAGGTGCTCACTGCCGGTGACGGCGAAGAGGCGCTATCAGTGCTGGATGCGTCGCACGTCGATCTGCTGGTGTGCGATATCATGATGCCGCGCATGGACGGATACGAGCTCACCCACTTGCTCCGGCGCTCGCGGACGGATCTGCCGATTCTGATGGTTACCGCGCGCGAGACCATGGACGATAAGCGCAAAGGGTTTCTGCTGGGCACCGATGACTACATGGTAAAGCCCATCGACATGGACGAGCTGCTCCTGCGCGTGGCGGCGCTTCTGCGCCGGGCGCGGATCAGCACGGAACGACGTCTGACCGTGGGTGATGTGGAGCTTGATTACGACCGACTCACGCTCTCGCACCGCGGAGAGACGGCCGCGCTTCCGCAGAAAGAGTTCCTGCTTCTGTTCAAACTGTTGAGCTACCCGGGACAAATCTTCACCCGCCGGCAGCTGATGGACGAGATCTGGGGGCCCGATGCGGAGTCCGACGAACGCACCGTGGACGTCCACGTCAAGCGGTTGCGCGATCGGCTGGGGGACGTAACTGCGTTTGAGCTTCAGACCGTTCGCGGCCTGGGCTATCGCGCGGAGCGGTCCTCATGAACAGCATCAGCACCAAACTCGCTCTGTTCTTCAACGCCGTAATTCTGATTGCAACGGGCCTGTCGTTTGTTACCGTCAGTCTGCTGTCACGGCAGGTGGCAGACGAGATCGTAATGGATCACCGCGAAATGGTTGAGTCGATTCTCACCTTGCGTGATCGCACCGCGCTCAATCTGGACGACATCGTCGCGATTGTCTCTACGCCAAACTATGTCGTCCGCCGTGTTGAGCTCCTCGATGCTGCTGATCTGGGCGGTCCCGCCCTTGAGCGCCTCGAGCAGGGAGAGGTTTTGGTGCTGGATCGGGGACGCCTGCATGGGGTCACAACCGTTCTTCGACTGGGTGATGCGTATATCAGCATCGGCCTGCAGCCACAGCGGTCGGTACTGCAGATCTGGTTCTCCCGTTTGTGGACCCTCATTGTGCTCTATCTTGTGTTGGCCGGAGGGCTCATCATCGCGCTCACCCGAAGGGTCGTTCGTCCCGTACTCGAGCTCACCGAGGCCACCCAGCAGGTTGCCAAGGGCAACTTCGATGTTCATATCGAAAGCGGGCGCGAAGACGAGATTGGTCGGCTCACGGCAAACTTCAATCACATGGTTCGTGAGCTTCGAACCATTGACTACCTGCGGCGGGACTTCATCAGCAACGTGTCGCACGAGATCAAGACCCCGTTGGCCTCCATCCAGGGCTACGCTCGCCTGTTGCAACATGAGGCGCTGTCCAGGGAGGAACAAGCCGAGTACAGCACGATCATCGCCGAGGAGGCAACACGGCTCTCGAGCCTCGCCTCCGCGATGCTGCGCTTGTCGCGGCTGGAGAGCCAGGAGCGGGTCGAGGATCCCACCTGCTACCGGTTGGATGAGCAGTTGCGTCGCACGATTGTTCTGCTCGAGCCGCAGTGGCGCAGCAAGGCGATCGAGTTCGAGCTCGATCTACAGCCGGTGGAATACGTTGCCAGCGAAGAGCTTATGCACCAGGTGTGGTCAAACCTCATCGGAAACGCCGTCAAGTTTTCCCATCTCGGGGGTCGCATCGATGTGAGCCTTCACGGAGACGCCGAGGCAGTCGTGGTTTCGATTGGTGATCATGGCCCGGGCATTGCGGCGGACGATATCGCTCACATCTTCGAGAAGTTCTTCCAGGTCGATCGCGCCCACTCGGGCGAGGGGAGCGGTCTGGGGCTTTCCCTGGTGCGCCGGATTGTTGACCTTCAGGGAGGACGCGTTGATGTTCAAAGCATCGTGGGCCAGGGTTCAACGTTTACCGTTACCCTCCCCAACCGCCCAGCCGCATCACGCGAAGCCAGCCCTCCGTCCGGAGGAGCTTCTCGATGAATCCCGATGTTCCAATTGTGTCGCTCTCCCTGGATGATCCAATAGTCGGTCGGGCTGCGCTGACCCGCTTCATGAACCGATATCGATTTGCATTGCAGGAAATCGCAACGCGAATCGACATTCTGAAGCAGGAGTTCGAGACCACCCACGAATACAGCCCCATCGAGCACGTATCTCAGAGGGTCAAGACTCCCGAGAGCATTATTGCGAAGGCGCATCGCGTGGGGGGGAATCTCTCGCTTGAATCGATTCGCGCAAACGTACGTGACATCGCCGGGATCCGAATCACCTGTTCGTTTACCTCCGACGTTTTTCGCGTTGCGAGTATGCTGGTGCAGCAACCCGATTTGACCGTCGTTGAGTACAAGGATTACATCGAGGAGCCCAAGCCAAGCGGATACCGAAGCTTGCATCTCATTGTTGAGGTGCCGGTATACACGTCCGACCGTGGCGACCGGGTCTATGTCGAAGTGCAGATTCGCACCATCGCGATGGATTTCTGGGCGAGCCTTGAGCACAAGATCTACTACAAGTACCGGCGGGATGTTCCCCAGAGCTTGCGGGACGATCTGCTCGAAGTTTCCGAGGATATCAAGCGACTCGATGCAAAGATGGAACGCCTTCACCGCGAGATGCAGCAGCGAAAGGTCGACGACTTCGGGGAGTAGAACCCTCGGAGATTCTGTGGTAGCGTCAATTCCGACAAGGAGCACAGTACCATGAACACAACCACTGCGGATCTTTCTCGATACTCACTCGGGTGCGGCGACCGGTTTGGCCGCGAGGGCGAGGCGCAGCTTCAGGCCTACGCAGACGCGCGCGATCTGGGTATCGAGGTGGCGCCGGTGTGGAACAAGAGCCACCGGGAACACAAAACCGTGGGTACCGGATATCCCTCGGTTCGTGAAGAGGCAGACGCCGCGGTTTCCGCCCTGGGATGGACAAGCCCCTACCACGTCGACGCGGACCACATCCGCATTGATACCGTCGACGGCTACGTTCCGTACTCTGACTTTTTCACCCTCGACGTCGCCGACAAGATCGGTGCTCCGGTTGCCGGAGACGACGAAGAGGCCTTTGTGCGCGATCTTCGCCGCTACTGCGGTTCGCTCGCCATCCCGGGGGTATCCACACCAATTGAGGTAACCGAGGAAACGCTTCGCACCGTGGGTCGGCGCTACCTGGCAGCCATTGCGGAGGCCGGCCGGATCTACCGGCGGATCGCCGAACAGAAGGCGGGCACCGGCTTTATCACCGAAGTCTCCATTGACGAAACCGAAGAGCCGCAGACGCCGGAGGAACTCTTTTTCATCCTGGCGGCCATTGCGCGCGAGGCGATTCCGGTGCAGACCATCGCCCCCAAGTTCTTCGGTCGCTTCAACAAGGGTGTGGATTATGTGGGTGATCTCGACCGCTTCACCCGCGAGTTCTCCGATGACCTTTGCGTGATCAGTTTCGCGGTGAAGGAGTTCGGCCTTCCGGAAGACCTCAAGATCTCGGTGCACTCGGGCAGCGACAAGTTCTCGCTCTATCCCATCATTCGCAAAGCGGTCCAGACGCACGGCGCCGGCCTGCATCTCAAGACGGCGGGCACCACCTGGCTGGAAGAGATCATCGGCCTGGCTGAGGCGGGTGGCGAGGGGCTCGCGATTGCCAAAGAGGTCTACCGCTCGGGCGTTTCGCGGTTTGACGAGCTGTGCGCGCCCTATTCCGCGGTGATCGATATCCAGCGGGAGACGCTTCCGTCACCCGACGAGGTGGACGGCTGGTCGGGGAGCGAGTTTGCCCGCACCGTTCGTCACAACCAGAGCGAGGCGCGCTACAACAAGCAGGTGCGCCAGCTGCTGCACGTGGGGTACAAGGTGGCAGCCGAGATGGGCGCCCGATACACCGACGCGCTGCAGCACTACCGCGACATCGTTGCCCGGCATGTCCATGAAAACCTGCTGCAGCGACATCTCAAACCGGTGTTTGGCGGCGAGGACCGGCGGTAAGGCCACCGGTCCCGTTTCCGGGCGGCTGGCCCGGCACGGCGGTCAGCCGCCGATGGCGTCCAGCGCGCTGCGTAGCGACGCCACCGTCCGGTCCACGTTCTGCAGCTTGTCGATTCCAAAGAGGCCGATGCGGAAGGTCTTGAAGTCCTCGGGTTCGTCGCACTTCAGCGGCACGCCGGCGGCAATTTGGAGTCCGGCCTCGGCAAATTTCTTGCCGGTCTTGATGCCGTCGTCGTCGGTGTAGCTCACCACGACACCGGGCGCCTCGAAGCCGGGCGCCGCAACGCTCGGGAAGCCGCGCTCAGCCAGCAGGCTGCGCACCCGGGTGCCCAGTTCGCGCTGCATCTGTTTTGCCTTCTCAATCCCAAAGCTCTCCATCTCGCGGATTGTATCGCGGAACATCAGCAGTGAATCGGTGGGAACCGTTGCGTGGTAGGCGTGACCGCCCGCCTCGTAGGCGTCCATGATGCGAAGCCACGCGCCGAGGTCACAGGCAAAGCTCGAGCTCTGGGTTTTCCCAACGCGCTCGCGCGCCCGCTCGCTGAGCATTACCAGGCCCGCGCAGGGTGAGGACGACCAGCCCTTCTGCGGAGCGCTGATGATCACATCCACGTTGTGCTTCTGCATGTCCACCCACATCGCTCCGGAGGCGACGCAGTCGAGCACGAAGAGCGCATCCACCGACCGGGCGGCCTCCCCAATCGCGGAAAGGTACTCGTCCGAGAGCATGATACCCGCGGAGGTTTCCACGTGGGGAGCGAAGACCACCGCGGGTTTCTTGCTCTTGATGGTGGCCACAATCTCATCCAGCGGCGCGGGAGTCCAAGCCGCCTGCCGCTCGTTGGCCACCCGGCGCGCCATGAGCACCGTCTGTTCTTTTGCAATACCCGCGGCATCGAGGATCTGCGTCCAGCGAAAGCTGAACCAGCCGTTGCGTACGATGACACACGACGCCCCGCCGGCAAACTGCCGCGCGACCGCCTCCATGGCGAAGGTCCCCCCGCCCGGCACGAGTACCACGGAGTAAGCGCGGTAGACCTGCTTCAGCGACGCGCTGATGTCGCGCACCACCTGTTGGAATCGCTTGGACATATGATTGAGCGAGCGATCGGTAAAGACCACCGAATATTCGAGAAGACCGTCGGGATCAACGTTTGGATTGAGACCTGCCATGTGACACCCCCGTGTGCGTATAGGTTGATTCAGTATGCAGAGCATTCTACCACGGGAAGGCGCTGCGTCGAAACCCGGGGCGCTATAGAGGGATGCGAATGGTGAAGCGCGTGCCGGACTCAGCCGAAACGGTCAGTTCACCGTCGAGCTGCTGGGTGAGGATGGCGATGAGCTCTCTCCCGAAGGTTGTCGGCGCATCAGAGGGCACCGCCGGTTCGATGCCGCAGCCATTGTCGCTGCAGGTCAGCAGCGCTCCGTCCGGCAACGGTTCGAGGGTCACAAGGATCTCCG
>SLTF01000440.1 GCA_007130025.1 Spirochaetales bacterium
GGGCGGGATTCCCGGCCTGGAGAACCTGCGCAGTCTCGAGACGGCGCAGCGGCGAGAGGTGATCGGACAGATGGTGGCGGGCCTGCAGGAGGCGCTGGACTTCCATGGCGTACCGGTACAGCTGGCCGGTCGGTGGGACCCAGTCGTCCTTCGCGACATGCGATCGCACTACCTCAGTCGGGAACAAACCGTGAACCGGGCGCTTGTGAGCGGGATTGCCGCCCTGTTCATTCTGGCGGCCGTTA
Source organism: Spirochaetales bacterium (assembly GCA_007130025.1). Taxonomy (GTDB): domain Bacteria; phylum Spirochaetota; class Spirochaetia; order DSM-27196; family PWMO01; genus PWMO01. Next base: position 246 of record SLTF01000440.1, read on the forward strand.
TTCTGATAGCGTGGAAGGGCGAACCGCTGCGCGGCCTGCGGCGGGTCGGTATCCCGTTTGCGCTTCTGGGGACTCTTGCCGCGTCAGCGTACGCGGCGGTGCGGTTTCTTGGTTCATCGGTGACCGAACGGGCGTTGCGCACGCTCATCGAACAACCCGATACGTCTGCCGCGGAAGCCGCGACCATCATCGCCTGGATGACCCAGGTGCACCGCTATCTGGCGGCCATCTACCTGCGCGCGCTGCAGCCCGTTCTTTTCATGGCAGCCATCTCGCTGGTTGCCGGCGTGGTTCTGATCGTGCTGCCACGCTTCAGAACCGAAACCGGTTTCCATTCGATGACGCCCGAGTAGCCCTTCCCTACTGTCGGCGTGCCTCTTCGAGGGTGCGTTCGGGGGAGACCGTTGTGTCGATGGTGCACGGTTTCACGCCCCAGATCTCGCTTGCGTACTGCCCGATGGTGCGGTCCGACGAGAACTTGCTCGAACAGGCCACGTTCAGAATGGCTTTGCGACTCCACGCTTCCTGATCGCGATAGAGTTCCGACGCTCGGCACTGTGCCTCCACGTAGGCCGGCAAGTCCGCGAGACAGAGGTAAAAATCGCCGTGGTCGAGAATGGAATCGAGCAGCGGCTGAAAGATTCCCGGCTCGTTCACGCTGAAGTAGCCGCTGGAGATGAGATCGATCGCGTGGCGCGTCTCGGCGTGCTCGTGGTAGCACTCCCACGGGTTGTAGGTGGGACGCACTTGCGCAACCTGTTCCGCGGTGAGCCCGAAGATGAAGATGTTCTCGTCACCCACCTCTTCGTGTATCTCGATATTGGCGCCGTCGAGTGTGCCAATGGTGAGGGCACCGTTGCACATGAACTTCATGTTGCCGGTTCCCGAGGCCTCGGTTCCCGCGGTGGAGATCTGCTCGGACAGGTCGGACGCAGGAAAGATGCGCTCCGCCAGCGACACTCGATAGTTTGGCAAGAAGTGGACGCTCAGTTTGCCTCGGACCGCCGGGTCGCTATTGATCACCGCGGCCAGGTTGTTGATGAACTTGATCGTGAGCTTGGCCAGATCGTAGCCGGGTGCCGCCTTGCCCCCAAACAGGAATGTGCGAGGCACGAAGTCGGGCATGGTTCCCGCCCGAAGCCGGTTGTAGAGCACCACGATTCCCAGGGCGTCCATGAGCTGTCGCTTGTACTGGTGAATCCGTTTGATCTGTACGTCAAACAGCGAGTCGGGGTTGAGGGTCCAGCCGTGGTGGCGCTGCAGATGGCCTGAGAGCGCAACTTTGGCCTGTCGCTTCACGTCGCGGAAGCGTGCGCGGAAATCCTTGTCCTCGGCAAGCGGCTTCAATTTGGTGATCTGCGTGAAGTCGGTGATCCAGCCGTCTCCAATCGCTTCGGTGATGAGGGCCGCGAGCGGCGGATTCGCCTTGAGCAACCAGCGCCGCTGGGTAATGCCGTTGGTCTTGTTGTTGAACCGGTCAGGGAAGATGGCGGCAAACTCGGGCACCACCCGCTCTTTGAGCAGGGTGGTGTGCAGCTCCGCCACCCCGTTGGTTGAGTGCGATCCCACGATGGCAAGATTGGCCATTCGAACCTGCTTCTCCGTGCCTTCCTCGATGATGCTGACGGCGCTCAATTTCTGAGGATCGCCCGGGAAGAAAATCGCTGCGCGCTGGAGAAAGCGCTGGTTGATTTCGTAGATGATCTGCAAATGGCGCGGCAGGAGCGACTCCATCATCGGAACCGACCACTTTTCGAGCGCTTCGGGCATCAGGGTGTGGTTTGTATAGGCAAGCGTCTTGACGGTGATCTCCCACGCCTCGTCCCAGGCAAGCCGTTCGTCGTCGATCAGGATGCGCATGAGCTCGGGTACCGCAAGCGACGGGTGGGTATCGTTGAGCTGGATTGCCGCTGCGTCGGGGAACGTGGCCCACGGCTTTCCGTCGGCCTTGAACCTGCGGACGATGTCCCAGAGCGAGCAGGCAACAAAGAAGTACTGTTGCCGCAGCCGGAGCTCCTTGCCCAGATAGAGTCGGTCGTTGGGATAGAGTACCTTGGTGAGGTTTTCCGCGGTCACCTTGGAGCGAACCGCTTCCACGTAGTCGCCCTGGTTGAAGCCGGAGAAGTCAAACTCTTCGGGCGCACGGGCGCTCCAGAGTCGCAACGTGTTGACGGTAGCGCCTCCGTATCCAACCACCGGCATGTCGTAGGCAATACCGATGACACGTTCGCTCTCCGCCCAGTGGGCGTGAAGCTGCCCACGTTCGGTGAACATCTCTACCCGGCCGCCGAAGCGCACCAGCGGCGAGCGTTCGGGCCGCTCGATCTCCCACGGATTTCCGCGGCGAAGCCAGTCATCGGGGTGCTCCACCTGGAACCCGCGATCGATCCCCTGCCGGAAGATGCCGTAATCGTATCGAAGCCCATACCCGAATGCGGGAAGGTTGAGTGTCGCCAGCGATTCCATGAAGCAGGCCGCAAGTCGACCGAGTCCTCCGTTGCCAAGACCGGCGTCGACCTCCTCTTCTCTGATCTCTTCCCATTGGTACCCCAGGGATTCCAGTGCTCGCGCGACCGCGTCATCGATCCGAAGGTTGATTACGTTCATCCCCATGGAGCGCCCGATGAGGAATTCGAGCGAGAGATAGTAGGCGCGCTTGACGTGCTGTTTGTGATGGGTCTGCTGGGTTTTGATCCACTGGTTCACGAGGCGATCACGAATGGCGAGCGCCAGGGAGAGGTAGCGGTCGTGGTTGGTCGAGGTGTAGTTGTCCACCCCAAGTGAATACTTCAGGTGCTCCGCGAACCCCCAGGCGAGGGCTTCTTCATCGTGTCCTTCACGAGACCAGATCTGTGGTGCACCGTCGGAGCTTCCCTTCTTCGCAGCCATTGCAACCTCCCGGAGCGTGATCGCTCACGCCCCATCATACTGGAGCCGTATCGCCTTTGCAAAGCGTCGAAGAGCATCCCCGCCACAATCGCCGACACCACCTTGTCCACCAGGTTGGTCAGCATCCCCGCGCTGAACACCGCGGCAATCAGGTTCTGCCCACCGAGCACGAGCGCCATGGTCACATCGTCAACCGCGTGAAGCCCCGTGATCCCGCCAAATGCAAGGAACGAAATGAGACTCCCGAGCAACCCGTTCCCAAACCCCAGCACAAACCCAAGGAGCACGTACGGTCCCGTTCCCCGCGGAAGGCCTCGCCGACGATAGGCGTCGGTGAGCACTACGGTGAGGTAATGGCAGAGGACAAACGCAATAAAGGTCCGGTTCAGCAGATGAAGCCCGACGTTGGTGAGCGTTGCCGCGATCATCCCGGCGACCGGCCCAAGCCAGAGAGTGAGCGTGATGGTGAACAGCGAATCCAGATAGAGCGGCAGATAGTACCGTGCAGCGAGTACCGCGACAAAGAGGTTCATGGCCGCACAGAGCACGGCTGCCGCGAACACCCGAACGATGCGTTGCGCACTCAACATGATTACAAGGTAACATACAATTGTGTTGATCGCAATACCGGTGGAAATGCCGTTGGCACACAACGGATTTCCGGCGTATGGTGGCCGCGTACACTCGATGGCGTACAATCGATACCGAACGGGAGACCTTATGGATGAACCGATCACCCTGCCGAAGAAACCGCTCTCTGCCTTCAACGCGCTGCGAGGAGTGGGAATCGGCGTTGCCAACATCATTCCCGGCGTCAGCGGTGGCACGATTGCGGTTGTCACCGGAATCTACGACGAGATCGTGGACGCCTTTGGGAACTTCTTCAAGAGCGAGGGAGGATGGAAGCGCAATCTGCTCTTTCTGCTTCCCGTTGTCATAGGAATCCTTGCGGGAAACATCGCCTTCGCCCGCGTCATCGGGTTTCTGCTTGACACGGTACCCGAGGCGACAACCTTCGGGTTTATCGGTCTCATTCTCGGGAGCGCTCCCTATCTGGTGAAGCGGTCCGGAGTGCAGCGCATCTCGGTGCTCCACGTTCTGCTCTTTGCCCTGGGGATGGCGGTGGTGCTTTGGATGGGACTTACCTCACGCCCGGCCGAGTCCCCACCCATCACCGACATCACCCCCGTGACCGGCGCGATCATTTTTGCTGCTGCCTTTATCGCCAGCATTGCCATGATCATCCCGGGCGTCAGCGGCAGCTTTCTGCTCCTGCTCATCGGCATGTACAGCACCTTGCGATACGGATTCAGCACGGTGAACCTTCCGCTTATTGGCCTCTTTGTCGGCGGCACGCTGTTTGGAGTGGTGCTCGTCTCCAAGGGAATTTCGGCGCTCCTGCGCCGATTCCACGCAGGCACCTACGTGGTAATCATCGGGCTGGTGATCGGAAGCGCCATCGCCCTCTTTCCCGGCGTCAGCGCCGGCATGATGATCGCTCTGGATATGGGAGCGTTTGCGGTGGGTGCGGCACTCAGTCTGCTCCTGGGAACCGACATGAAGGAGCGAATACTTCGCCGCAGGAGGAGAGAATCATGACCCAGCGCGCACGGATGATCGCCGGCGGCATCGCCCTGCTGGTTGCGCTGTATGGCGCGACGCTGTCGCTGAACCGGCCCGCACGCATCCACCCGTTCTTCGAGAGCCTGCCCGCGGACCGGCCCGTGGTGATTGCCCACCGGGGCGGAGCCGACCTCTGGCCGGAGAACACGCTCGTTGCGTTCCAGGGCGCCACCGATCTGGGAGTACCCGTGCTGGAAATGGACGTCCACCAGACCGCAGACGGCGTGCCGGTGGTGATCCACGACGAAACCGTCGACCGCACCACCAACGAAACCGGACGCGTCATCGATTTCACCCTCGAGCAGCTCCGGGTGCTTGATGCGGCGTACCGATTCAGCCCGCACGATGCGCCCGCCACCTTCCCGCTCCGGGGCACCGGCATCACCGTGCCGACGCTGCGCGAGGTATTCGAGGCCTTCCCGGACGCCCATATGATCGTAGAGGTGAAGGAGGAAGACACCGCACTCGCCGACGAGGTTCTCAGGCTGGTCTCGGAGTTTGACCGGGTTGACCGAACCCTCCTCGCGAGCTTTTCGCACGAGATACTCGTGCACTTCCGTTCCCGGAATCCAGACGTCGGCACGCACGCGTCGGAGCCCGAAGCAACGCGGTTTCTGATCGCCTCGTGGCTCTTCTCCGCCGGGATGGTGAGTCCGAAGTACGAGGCGCTCCTGGTTCCGCCGTCGGTCGGGCCGCTTCCCGTACTGACGGGGCGGTTTCTCCAGGCAGCCGACAACCGTCGGCTCTTCGTGGCGGGATGGACCATCAACGACCTCTCGCCAATGCGCATCTTCGCCCGCCGCGGCATCGGCGGTCTGATCACCGACCGCCCCGACCTCGCCCTGAAGGTGGCCGCCGAACTGCGCTGATCCTGCCGTCCAACCGGCCGCTCAGGTTTTGGTGGGCTCGGGGTACTCTACTCCGTGCGTCTCAAC
>SLTF01000220.1 GCA_007130025.1 Spirochaetales bacterium
ATCGGCACCGTGAGCGCCCGCACCCGCTCCACCTCTCGCCGTGTTGTCGCAAACCGAGAGCAGCTCCCAGATGCGCTGCGCCGAGACCATCTGGCCGGGGTGGGGCTTGAGCCGGTGAGCTGCCGGCTCAATCTCGCGCATGTTCGGTCTCGGCGATGCCGGGATAGACGATTACCTCCTCGCTCGCCCCACGGTCAGCGACTGGAGCGAACTGATCGCGTCGGTTTTGCGCGAGCGTGACGCTCAGGTTGTCTTTCGCACCTCGGGCAGCACGGGCGCCGCACGCGAGGTTGCGCATCGGTTTGCCGACCTCACCGATGAAGCGGCGCACTTTGCCGAGATTGTCGATCCCGACGGCACCTTCCATGTGACCGTTCCAACCCACCACATCTATGGGTTTATCTTTGGGGCTCTCGTCCCCTCGCTTGCGGGACAGCCCATCGCCGAAGCGCGAGGGCTCGCCCTGGCCCGAGTACGGCCCGCACCCGGGGATGTGATTGTAGCCTTCCCTCACGCTCTCTCGATCCTGGACCGGAACGGCGCCTTGGTCGCCGAAGGCCTCTCCGTGGTCAGCTCGACCGCGCCCTGTCCTCCGGAGCTCGCGCAATCAGTGAGGGCCTCCGGGGTGCGACTCATCGAGGTATACGGATCAACGGAAACCGCCGGGGTCGGTTTTCGGGAGACCTCCGGTCCGTACCGGCTGCTACCGATATGGCAACGGGCGGGAAACGGGATCCGGCGCCGGGGTGACATCCCCCGCCGGAACGACGACAACATCGCAGCGACACCCGATACCGCAAGAGTGTCCGACTCCATGGAGATCGATCTGCCCGATGCCGTGGCGCTACCCGATAACGTGGAATGGATGGACGATCGGCATTTTCTGCCAATCCGGCGAACCGATTCCGCGGTACAGGTGGGGGGAGTGAACGTGATCCCCTCAGAGGTTGAGGGTGTGCTCACCGCTCACCCGTCGGTTACGGCGGCGAGCGTACGACTGATGCAGCCCAGCGAGGGAGTCCGCTTGAAGGCGTTCATTGTGCCGTCGGGGCCGGAGTATTCCGAGGCGGAACTGCGTGCCCACGTCACTCACCACCTGCCGTCCGCGGCACGACCCGCTGTCTACACCGTGGGCGCTGCGCTCCCGCGCAACGACATGGGGAAACTCTGCGACTGGCCGGTTACTTCTTCGGCTTCTTCTCTTTGATTTCAACCGGCTTGTTCAGCTCAAGGTTCACCTTTTCGCCGCGGACCGTGATGGTCAAGGGTTCGCCCTCGTAGAGCTCGAAACGGAGATGCTTGTGCGTGATCTCCACGCTGATTCGACTCTCATGAAAGCGCAGACGGAACTTGAGGTTTCCCCACGCCGACGGTAGCTGCGGCTCAAAGCTGAGGGCGCCATGAAAGTCGCGCATGCCTCCGAAGCCGTAGACCAGCGCCATCCAGACGCCGCCGGTTGATGCGATGTGCACCCCGTCTACCACGTTTCCGGCAACGTTGGCCAGATCCATCAGCAGGGCGTACTGGAAGTACTCCAGTGCCTTCTGTTCGTGTCCGATCTCCGCCGCAAGAATCGCCTGAAAACAGGCCGACAGCGAAGAATCACCGGTGGTGAGTGGATCGTAGTACTCGAAGTTTCGCCGCTTCTGCTCAAGGCTGAACTCGTCTCCAAGCAGCACCATAGCCAGCACCACGTCGGCCTGCTTGATGACCTGGTGACGGTAGATGACCAGCGGGTGGTAGTGCAGCAGCAGTGGGTAGTTTTCGTGAGGAGTGTTTTTGAAATCCCACACCTCTTTCTCAAGGAAGTTGTCGTCCTGCGGGTTGATGCCGCGTTCCTTGTCGTAGGGAATGTACATACTGTCTGCTGCGCGTCGCCAGCGCGCCGGCTCGTCGGGCTCGAGGCGGGTATTGTGCGTCAGGTGAGAGAACGCCTCGGGTTGTTCGGCCTCCAGCCACTCGACCATCTCGGCAGCATAGCGCAGGTTGCTGCGCGCCATCAGGTTGGTAAAGGTGTTGTCGTTCACCACGGTGGTATACTCGTCGGGCCCGGTAACCCCGTGGATGTGAAAGGCACCGGTATCCGGGCTGAAGAATCCGAGCCCCGCCCAGAGCCGGGCTGTCTCCACGAGAATCTCGGCGCCTACTTCCCCGAGGATCTCCCGATCGCCGCGAATGTCCACGTAGCGCTTGATTGCGAAGGCGATGTCGGCGTTGATGTGGTACTGCGCGGTCCCGGCGGCGTAGTAGGAGGAAGCTTCCTCGCCGTTGATGGTACGCCACGGAAAGAGCGCCCCGTCCTCGGAGAGTTCCTTCGCCCGCTCGCGTGCCTTGGGGAGCATGGAGTAACGAAAGCGCAGCAGGTTTCGGGTGATGCGCGAGTCGGTGTAGGTCAGGAAGGGCGTCACGTAGATCTCGGTGTCCCAGAAGTAGTGGCCCTCGTACGCCTGGCCGGTGAGGCCCTTGGCGGGAATGCCGGTGGTCTCCGCGCGCGCCGACGCCTGGCAGATCTGGAAGATGTTCCAGCTGATTGCCTGCTGCACCCGCGGCTCTGCATCAACGGTGACGTCGGCCCGCGACCAGAAGAGGTCGAGGTACTCTTTCTGGCCTCGCTCCAGGCTCTCATAGCCGTGCTTCACGCTGCGATCCAGGGTGCGGTTGCAGCGATCTACCAGCTCTACGGCCGGCACCGAGCGCGAGGTGTGGTAGGCGAAGTACTTCACGATCTTGATGGGTACGTGGGCCTTCGCGTCGATGGTGAAGACCACCTTCCCCAGATCTTCGCTCCAGCTGCGTTTGGGGAACCAGGTATTGTCGGTCTCAACCACGTGGTCCATGCCAACGCCGAGGGTCATTCGCGAATTGGTGGTTCGATACCCGGTAATGACGCGAAGATCCTCTTCCTGGTGATCGCGGGCGTTAAGGACGCGCTGCACGAAGGCGCGCGCCTTGCGGGGATCATCGCCGTTGCCGTTTCGTGGCTCGTCAAGGGGGGCGCTGTCCTGCCGGTTGATCAGCTGCGAGGAGATAACAACCGGGGCATCGTGGTCAATCTCTACCTCGTAGCTGATCGCGCCCACGTGGCGGTGCTCCAGGGAAATGAGCCTCCGAGAGGTGACGCGGACGTGTTTTCCGCCCGGGCTCGCCCATACCAGGTCCCGCGTCAGGACTCCGGTTCGGAAATCGAGGGCGCGTTCGTAGCTGGTCATCCGGGCGGTTGGAAGATAGAGCGGCTCATCGTCGACGTAGAGTTTGATGACGGTGGCGTCGGGTACGTTGACGATGGTCTGCCCCGTTCGCGCAAAACCGTACGCCTCCTCGGCGTGTACGATGGGCCACGTCTCGTGAAAGCCGTTACAGAACGTCCCCGCCTCGATGCAGGGGCGGCCTTCCTCAAACATGCCGCGAATACCCAGGTACCCGTTGGACAGCGCGAAGATCGTCTCGGCGTTGCCCATCCACTTCTGCGAATAGCTTTTCTCCACAATTCGCCATTCGTCCGATGGGTAGATGTGCTCCGGCAACAGTTTGAGTTTTCTCGGAATCATCGAGGCAGCCCCCTTTCGCGAAAGTATAGTCAAACGGCGCGGTTTTTCCAGTCGCAGACAGTCCTGAAAGAATCTTGATCGCAACCGCCCCCGACCCTCGTCAAATCCTCAGTCACGGTGTAGGATATGGCGGTTATGGCACACGAACCAACTCTTGTGGTACTCGCGGCCGGCATGGGGAGCCGGTACGGCGGATTGAAGCAGGTCGACCCCGTAGGGCCTCACGGCGAAACCATCCTGGACTACTCGGTATTTGACGCGATACGCGCGGGGTTTGGTCGAGTGGTGTTTGTGATTCGTCGCGATATCGAGGAGGAGTTTCGTGCGAAGGTCGGAAGCCGGTTTGAGGGACGCCTTCCCGTGGACTACGCATTTCAGTCGCTCGACGATCTCCCCGACGGGTTCGCGCTCCCCGACGGACGGTCCAAACCGTGGGGAACCGCGCACGCGGTCTGGGCGGCGCGCAAGGTGGTATCCGGCAACTTCGCCGTGATCAACGCCGATGACTACTACGGCAGCGACGCCTACCGCGTGCTCGCCGCGTATCTGCAATCAACCACCGGAGACCATTACGCGATGGTTGGGTATCGCCTGGGCAATACCCTCTCTGACCACGGCGATGTGAACCGCGCAGTCTGCCGGACCAACGCGCGCGGCGAGCTGGTCCGGGCCGTGGAGACGCTGGCGATCGAGCGCGATCCGGATACGCCCGAACGCGCCCGCTTTCCCTCCGACGGAGGGTACGACCATCTCCCGCTCGGAACCGTAGTCTCAATGAACATGTTTGGTTTTACCACGGCGATGTTCGCTCACATCGAGACGCATCTGCGGGCGTTTCTGCGCACTCGGGCAGAGGAGCCCAAGGCCGAGCTCTACATTCCCACGGTGGTAAACGAACTGATCGCGCAGGGGAAGGCTTCCATGCAGGTACTCAACAGCGACGCGACCTGGTTTGGGGTCACCTACGCCGAGGACAAACCCCACGTCCAAGAGGCAATTCGCGCACTGATCGCAGCGGGCCGCTACGAGACCCCGCTCTGGAACTAGTCGCGGTTCTGTTGTGCGGTGACGGCAAACCGAAAGCTTGTGCCTCCCGCAGCAGACTCCACCGACATCGTTGCACCAATCTGGTCGGCGAGGGTTCGCACCAGGGTGAGCCCAAAGCCACCGCCTTCCGGCAGTGTGGTTGCCGTTGGCCTGGGAAGCGACACTCCGGTATCTTCCACGCCAAATGTGAACCCTCCGTCGCGCTGTTCCAGGATCAGTTCGATCGAACCGCCACGGTCCTGCGGGAAGGCGTGTTTGTACGCGTTGGTCAGCAGCTCGTATGCCATCAGGCCTACCGCGACTCCCGTCTGTGACGACACCCGAACCGGGCTGAGCCGACGCTGCACCTGGATGTCCGGCCGATGGGAGTGGCTCATGGCCACAATCTCGACGAGGTTGCCGAGGTAGGCGTCAAGGTCTACCTCGTGGTAGTCACCCTTCTGGTAGAGCGAGTCGTAGATCAGCATCATGCTCTCGATGCGCCCGCGCGACTCCTCAAGCGCCGCGATCGCCGCCGGGTCGGAGAGCGACGATGCGCGAAGCGTCAGCAGGCTCATGATCGACATGAAGTTGTTCCGAATCCGGTGATGGACCTCTTTGAGAAGCAGTTTCTGCTCCGCGAGCAGACGCCGCTCTTTTCGTTCCAGTCGTTTTCGCTCCGTGATGTCACGATAGATCCCAAACACGGCAACCTGGCCGCCGTGGAAGAAAACCGGCTTGGCCATCACTTCGACCTCGATTCGCCGTCCGTTTCGGTCGCAGCGAACGGTATCGACAATCACGGTGTGGCCCGCGTTCACCGCCTCTTTCAGCGCTTCTGATTCCTGGAGATACTCTGGGGGCACAATAATCGTGCGGATATTTCCCCCACGGACCTCCTGCTCGGTGTAGCCGAAGAGACGGGTGAACTCCGCGTTCACGTGGACGATTCCTGCTTTCATGTCGGCCACGACGATTGGTTCCGGCGCGCTGTCGAGAAGTTGGCGAAAGAACGCGTTGTCCAGCCCGATGCGGTCACGAGCCTCCCGCTCGTGCGCGGCAAAGAGATCGAAGGCCATCTCGATGCTGGACCGCAGGACAAACTCTCCGGACTG
>SLTF01000218.1 GCA_007130025.1 Spirochaetales bacterium
CGATCCTCGTTCCGCTTCAAGTTGAATCGCCAAACACGCCTTCGGGCTGATTACGATACAGAATATGTAACAAACTAAGGGTATTCCTTGACAAAATTTGTAACGGAATAAGGGCAAATGCTCTGCAAAGCAGTTTTTGGGCGCCTGCCCCGGCCCGGGTGTGCCGGGGCACCGGGCTTTGCGGGGGTTCCGTCCGGCGCCCGCAGGCGAGCACCGGACCGCACGCGCGCCGTCGGCCTGCCGGCCACCGCCCCGCGGCGCCCCTCCAATCCCTGGCGCGGGGGAGCGAACGTCGCTACTCATACCATCTGGGCGTGTTCCCAGAGCTGTATAGATACCACGACATTCCGGCGGGTTCCGGTCCAGCGGTCACGTCCCACTGGTTCGATGGATCAGACCCGTTCGTCGATGGCGTGCGCCGCGTCAGCACGATAGTATTCCACCCGGCAGACAACTGCACGGTATCCACAAAACGATAGAATGTGTTGGTGAGATCGTACACACCGTTCGCTGTACTATCGGCTTCGACGTACCACCATTCAATTCGGGTATTGCGATCCGCGCTTCTTCGAACTAGATCGTAGAAAATCGAGTGATCTCCACTTCGACTCAATCTCGACACTCGCAAGGCCATGGTTTCATCGTTCGGACTCAGTACCACCAACGAGTTTGCTGTCGTGTTGTCCAAGGGCCATGGTCTTCTGAAGTTCACGGTCGCGTTGTCGGTAAGCCGGGATGCGATCTCGCTTCGCGTGAGTGTCTGTCCAGGGTATTGGTCGCTCGATATGCTGAGAACACCGAGCCCGGTAAAACTGATCGAAGATGTCGAGCTTGATTCTCCGTCTCCGTAGTACTTGATGTACCAATCAGCTCCGGCAGCACCTGGGACCCACCCTTGTAACGTTCCCGCCGGCAAAACCAGCGTGTTGGGGTCGGTTGGGGTGGCGTTGGTTGGGTTTTCGCAGGCGGTGATGAACAGCGCGGCGAGGGCGAGTGCAGCGGGGATGATGAGGCGCCGCATCGTGTGTTGTCTGGACATGAACTTCGTTCTCCTTCCGTTCTTGAATATGTGTGAGCAGAAAGATTCCACATTAGCCCGGGCCGGACATGTCCCAGATGGTATAAAGCTGTCTGTTTTTCTCAGTTTTTTCGCCTGCGCTGGGTCTCGGCGGTTGCCACGCCGCTTGTTTTTCGCCCACCGCTGTGGCATCGTGTTCAGAGAGGGTTCCCATGGCCGCCTACGATATCAAGAAGATCGCTGCCAACATCCGGCGACTGAATGCGGCCGAGGATGCGCGGCGTGCCGCGCGGCGGGCACGGGCGCAGGAGATCGGCGCGGCGGTTGCCGGGGCAATCGGCGCGGATGATCCGGCAGTAGTTCGGGTCTGGGGGTTCGGCTCCACCTGGGAGATGTGGCGCACCTTCCGCCCGGACTCCGACATAGACCTCGGGCTCGAGGGCGGCGACTGGTCGCGAGCCATGGCCTGCCTCTCACGCCTCTCCATCGACCACGACTACGAGGTCTCGCTCGTTCCCCTCGACGAGCAGCCCGCATCGTTCACCGAGCTGGTCAAGAAACACGGAGTCATCCTCTATGAAACGAAGCAGTGAGGCCGTTCTTCAGCTGATTGCCGAACTGGAGAACGACTACTCCTACATACATGAGAGCTCCATTCGCAACGGCGCCATGGTGGCACGTCTCGCACGCACCGATGCTCCGGACGAGTTTGATCATGCCGCCCACGGTTACACGCTGCACAATCTCTACAACGCCTTCGAGGCGTACTTCGTGCGCATCGCAAAGTTTTTCGAGAACGACATCGGCGAATCGGGTTGGCACCGCCACCTTCTGGAGCGAATGACGCTCGATATCGAGGGCTTGCGAATCGCGCTGTTTCCCCGAGAGTTCGCATTCCGTCTCGAGGAGCTGCTGCGCTTTCGCCACCTGTTTCGCAACATCTACAAGAGCACCCTCGACCCCAGAAAGATGGCCCCGGTTCAGGATTCCGCCAACGACATCGCTACCGACTTCACCGCGCACCATGCGCGGTTTCTTTCCTTCCTGCGTGAGTTGGCTGCAGAGCTGCGGGAGTAGGTGCGCGGATCGGTTCAGAAAACCCGACTTGACGCATCGGCCGTCGTGGCGTTCGGAACAAGACCATCCTCAGCTCTCCGCCACCGCTCTCAGTCCGCAAAAATGGGATATACTTGACGCAGGAGGCGTCGGGTGATTCGAGTAGGCATTGCAGACGACGAGGACCTTGTTCGTGACGGCCTTGCTGCGCTCCTGTCGAGCCAGGCAGGCATCATCGTGGTTTCCACGGTGTCGTCCGCCGCGGAGGCCATCGAACTCGCTGACTCGGGCTCGATCGACGTCCTGTTGCTCGACATTCACCTCGGAGGCCGTGGCGGCATCGACGCGTTACGAGAGATTGTGCACCAGGCATCCGCCCGGCGGGGCGATCCGGTGGGCGTGATCATTGTGAGCAGTATGTCGCAGGAAGAGTTCGGTGTGCGTGCGATTCGCAGTGGCGCCGCGGCCTTTGTCCCAAAGGCGAGCAGTCCCGATCTGCTCACCGAGGCGATACGGACGGTAGCGTCGGGAAGACGCTACCTCACTCCAAGGATTGCCGAGCTGCTCGCCGATTTCGCGGAGCACGGCCCGGACGACGCGCACCAGTCACTCTCCCATCGCGAGTACGAGGTGTTTGAACTCCTCGCCGCAGGACGCAGCGTTACCGAGGTGTCGGAGCAGCTTTCGCTCTCGGTCAGTACCGTCAGCACCTACCGCGCACGAATCCTCGAAAAGCTCCGCGTTGACTCCACCGCAGCGGTGATTCGCTATGCGGCGCAGCGCGGTCTCGTCTGACGTAAGCGTCCCCGCCTGTCGTTGACCCAACGACACCGCATTCGTTGTGGGGCGCGACAGACCAGGGGGCCTTTGTGCGGTACCTTGGTTCCATGAAGGATCAAAAACCTTCCCCGAAAGAACCACGTACGTTCCGGCCTCCCGAGGAGTCTCACAATGGGTAGCGTTCTGATTGTCGACGACGAACCAATGGTGGCTGAGGTTTTGTCGACCATGCTCTCTTCGTACGGCCACCGCGTGCTCAGTCGGACGAACCCGTCGGAAGCACTCGAAGACCTGCACGCCCGGTACGACCTGTACCTGTTTGATCTGCGCATGCCCGACCCCAACGGGGCGGATCTCACCGAAGCGGTTCTCCAGAAACATCCGGACGCCCGGGTGCTCATCATGACCGGGTTTCCTGGAGACCCGCTTGCTGCCCGCGCGTTGCAGGCAGGGGCTGTGGCACTCGTGAAGAAGCCGTTCGAAATCGGGAAGATCCTGGCGCACTTTCCTGTTCCCCCTCTTCAATCGCAGGATGGCCAACAATGAACGCGGCCGAACGACTTCTTCATGAGTCGCGCGAGCTGATCTCGGCCGTGCATGCGCGTCGTTCGGATACCGGAGACGACGGACACTTCGGCACACCGCTTCCCTCGCTCGAAGAGCAGGAGATCGTGGAGCGCGCCGCCGAGGACCAGGTCGACGGGTCGGTTGCGGTCTCGATGTCGGACGACGAGATGACGGGGTACATCTCGATCTATCCACCGCAAGGGTTTGGCCGGGCACTCGGACCGTCCGACATCTACGAGCAGCTCGACGAAGCGGGGATTGTCTTTGGGATTCAGAGCGAACTGGTGGAGGCCGCACTCTTCGTCTGCAACACCGAGCGGGTACCCCTGTATTCGGTGGAGGTAGCGTTTGGACTTCCGCCGCGCCAGCGGGTTCCAAAGCACCTTCGTCTGTTGGAACGCCCTTCCAGGGACGTCCACGAACAGGAAACCGAGCGCGTTGACTACCGGACCTTCAGCGATCTTCCGCTCGTTTGCGCCGGAGACGCCCTTGCGGTTGTCGAGCCTGAGACGGAAGGTCGGGACGGAACAACGGTTACCGGCAGATCGATTCCCCATCCCACGCGCACGACGCGCACGTATACCCTTGGATCCCACGTCGAGACGGGCGGCGATACCGTCCTCGCAACAATTGCCGGTCTACTCCACGTCGATAACGGAGAGATTTCGGTCAGCCCCACACTGACCCTGTCGCAGGGCGTTGACTATCACACGGGCAACATCACCTTTGACGGCGATGTTGTACTCGGTGACAGGGTTGCCGATGGGTTCACCATCGCCTGCACCGGAGCCCTGATCGCTTCGGTTACCATCGACGCGTTCGGGGTTTCCTGTGGCTCGATCGCGAGCTGCCAGGGGGTGATTGGGCACAACGACGGCGAAGTGTCCGTGGCAACGGATGCTGAGCTCCGCTTTGTTCAGAATGCCCGGGTTCGCGTTGGGGGAACGATACGGGTCGCCCACAGCGTACTGAAGTCCCACATCACGGCGCACGATCGGGTTGAACTTGCACATGGAAGCGTCATCGTTGGGTCAACGATTCGGGCGGGGCTCGGTGCCGTTGTGTTTCACGTCGGACGCGCCGGTTCCGCAGCGTCCGAGATCTTTCTGGGAATCGACTTCGCGGTCGACGAGCGGCTCGCAATCATTCGCGACCAAACCCTTGCGCTGAGCAAAAAACTGCACGCGGTGCGGATCGCCGAGGTGTCCACCGAGCAGGTCCGGCATCTACGAGCGGTCGAGCTTGAGTTGCAGGCAGCAATTGGGGTGCTCGCTGAAGAAGCAGGAGAACTGGTATCGCAACTCGACCGCGACGAAGACGCGACGCTTGCCGTGCACGGCACGATGCACGCAGGCACGTACGTCGAGATCTGCCATCGCTCGTACATCGCGGAGCGCTCGATGAGCCGGTGTATTGTGAGGCTTGACCGAAAACGTGGAGCGATCGTCGTGGAATCGCTTGGAAATCCGACCAAAGGGAGAGGAACACAAACATGAATTCAGAGCAAATGGAAGCGTCTCACGAGTACCGTGTGCTGGTAGTCGACGATGATGGCGCCGTTGTGGCAGTGGTCACTGAGATGCTGACGGCAATGGGCTTCAACGCGATGTCGGCCGAGGGGATGAGTACTGCACTCACCATTCTGCCAAACTTTGAGCCCAATGTGGTGATCACTGACATGGTGATGCCCGATGGGGACGGTATGGATCTTGTTCTTCGTCTCTCCCGGAGAACCCCCAGACCGTCGCTCATTGCAATGTCGGGCAATCCAACGGGGATACAGTTCCTGCGCGCATCCAAGATCCTCGGGGTTAAGGCCGTACTGCGAAAACCGTTCAGCCAGATCGAGCTGGAGCACGCGCTCCTCGTTGCTCTCGACAGGGTCCCGTGAAGTCACTGAACAGCGCAATGGGAGCCATATGCGAAAACCGCAAGGAGACGGTATGCCGATAACTCGCCCCAGTGTTCTCTCCGTGAACAATCCGGGATCCGATCGGCAGCTCGTTGAGGATGCGCTGATCCATATTCAGACCGACGTCGAGTTGTTCAGTGCCACAACGAAAGACGAGCTCTCGGTTGCACTCCGCGACGCAGCCATCGACGTTGTCCTTACCGACCTCGAGGTATGCGGGTTCCACGGGCTTGAGGTGCTCGCGCATGTGCAGTTCCTCTGTCCCGGGGTGCCGGTGATCATC
>SLTF01000002.1 GCA_007130025.1 Spirochaetales bacterium
ATCACGGTAGAAGAGTCCAAGACCATCGAGACCACGACCGAGTTTGTCGAGGGTATGCAGTTTGATCGCGGGTTTGTCTCGCCGTACTTTGCAACCAACAAAGACAACATGACCGCGGTGCAGGATAGTCCCTACATTCTGATCCACGACAAAAAGATCTCCAGCATGAAAGACCTCCTTCCGGTGCTGGAGAAGGTGGCACAGCAGTCCAAGCCAATCCTCATCATCGCTGAAGACATCGAAGGTGAAGCGCTGGCAACCCTGGTAGTCAACAACATCCGCGGCACCCTGCAGGCCGTCGCGGTCAAGGCTCCCGGCTTTGGCGATCGCCGAAAGGCCATGCTGGAAGACATCGCCATCCTGACCGGTGGACAGGTGATCTCCGAAGAGCTCGGCCTCAAGCTTGAGACCACCGACCTCAGTCAGCTCGGAACCGCGCAGTCGGTCAAGGTTGATAAAGAGAACACGACGATCATCAACGGTGCGGGCAAGGCGCAGGACATCAAGGATCGCATCGCTCAGATCAAGGCGCAGATTGAAGACACCACCAGCGACTACGATCGCGAGAAGCTGCAGGAGCGGCTCGCGAAGCTCGCCGGCGGCGTAGCGGTGATCAACGTTGGTGCGGCTACCGAAGTGGAGCTCAAAGAGAAGAAGCATCGGGTAGAGGACGCGCTGTCGGCCACCCGAGCCGCAATTGAAGAGGGGATCATCCCCGGCGGTGGGGTAACTCTGGTTCAGGCAATTGAAGCGCTCGACAAGCAGAACATCGACGCGCTCGATGAGGACGAGAAGGTCGGCTTCCGCATTGTGAAGCGCGCCCTCGAAGAGCCGATTCGGCAGATTGCGATCAACGCCGGGCTCGACGGCTCGATCATCGCGCAGCGCGCGAAGACTGAGAAGAAAGGCATCGGTTTTGATGCGGCCAAGATGGAATGGGTGAATATGGTCAAGGCGGGAATCATCGATCCGGCCAAGGTCACCCGCAGCGCGCTGCAGAACGCAGCATCGATCGCGGCTCTGCTGCTGACCACCGAGTGCGCCATCACCGACCTTCCCGAGAAGGAATCCGGCGGCGGCATGCCTCCCGGAGGAATGGGCGGCATGGGCGGCATGGGCGGCATGATGTAACAGATTTGCCGGAGGCGCGGCGCGTTACGGCCGCGCAGCCGAACAAGGAGGGAAGCCTGTCCGGCTTCCCTTTTTTGTCGCACCGGGTTCAGACTCGGCGGTTGCGGGAGCGAGTTGGGGGAACGACCAATGAAACGGGACGATTTCGTCTTTACCATCGGCTTTGAGGGAAGTACGGCGGTGGTCGACTCACGGAGTCGGAAACGATACGGAAGTATGACCACCATGCAGCTGGCGCAAGAGGGGCTGTTTCGTCAGGCCTTCTGTTCCGCACTCTACTCGGGCGATGAGCCGGAAATGCAGGAACTCCTCGCCTGGTTGCAGGCCAATACCCGTTTCGATGCGTCTACCCCGCTCTCGCTCAAGCGGCTGTTCGGGGTGTTTGAAGTGCCGAAAGGAATCAATCGGATTCTTTCGGTCTGACGGCGGATGCCGTGGACGGCAGCTCGCAACCGCGAGACGCTTTCTTGACGGCGTTTATCGTTGTGTGGTAGTTTGACCGAAATCTTCTACGAAGGAAAATACAAACATGGCCACGATCTTTCATAGCTTCCCGCTGCTCATGGCGCCTCCTGCCGGTGGGCCGCAGGGTGGACCCGCCTCAATCGTCCCAACCCTGGTGACCTTTGGCCTGGTCTTCCTGATTTTCTACTTTCTGATTATCCGTCCGCAGAACAAACGGCAGAAAGAGACCAAAGAGATGTTGTCTGCCCTCCGAAAGGGCGATCGCGTGGTAACCATCGGAGGAATCCGGGGAACCATTCAATCGATGAAAGATGACAGTGTGGTTCTGAAGGTCGATACCAACTCGTCCATCGAGTTCAGCCGATCTGCGATCTCAAACGTGCTGGACAAGCGCGCTGCAACCAAACCCCAGAAAGGAAAAGAGGGCGACGACGAGAGCTCAGAAGAAGAGTGATCGTCCGCGCTGTGCCCGGAGATGAAAGCATATGAGTAAGCGATTCCGATTCCTCACCATCCTGGTGTTGGTCATTATTGGTGGGGTTTTTATCTGGCCCACCATCAACTGGTACTTCTTGGTCTCACCGCAGGATCAGGAGTTGGCGCGCTCATCTCGCGTTCAGGTCCGAGACTATGCGCAGGATCAGGCGCGCGAGGTCATCGTGGAGTTGCGCCGTCTCTCGCGCACCAGCCCCGATGCACCGCTCCCCGAAGAGTTCAGCTTCCTGATCGACACCGCTCGTGCCAATTACCGGCTCGAGGGGCGGTCTACACCGTCTACCTGGACGGTCGCGGACGTGCTGTCCGGGTTCCGCTCGGAGCGTGAGGCGTTCGAGGCGGTGGAATCGTTCCACCGCGATCGCGTCCAGCGCCTGCGCGGAGTTCGCGAGCGCATCATCGAGCTCGGGCTCGACCTTTCCGGCGGCGTCAACGTCGTGCTGGAGGCCGATCGACAGAGTCTCGCTCAGCGCTTGGGCCAGGAGCCCACGCAGGCAGAGCTCGACGAGGCGGTCAATCTGGCGCTGGAGATTCTCTCCAACCGAATCGACCGGTTTGGTATCACCGAACCGCAGATCCGCCGCATGGACCAGGCGCGCATTTCCATTGAGATCCCCGGTGATGATGATCGCGAGCGGGTTAACTCGTTCCTGATGGGACGGGGTAGTCTGAACTTTCACATCGTGGACGACGAGGCAACCGGACGCCTGACCCAGCTTCAGGCACAGGTGCCCGGGTGGTCTCCGGAAGTGGACGGCGTTCCCGATTTTGTTCCGCTGGGAACCCGGATCGTTGAGTTCGTCAGCCGTGACGCCTACGGCATCGACCAGTTTGTCCGCTACATCGTCATCCGCGAGGACGTCCGAGAGCACGGACTTCCGGGGCAGCACATCACCGAGGCGCAGGTTGGACGCGACCCGCTTACCGGCCGTCCGCTGGTGAACTTCGTCCTCGACGCACAGGGTGCTTCGCTGTTCTCCGTACTCACCCGGGACAACGTCGGCTCCAGCATGGCCATCGTCATGGACGATCGTGTGCGCGCCTACGCCACCATCCAGGAAGAGATCCCGACCGGTCAGGTCCGCATCAGCGGCTTCGACCAGGACCAGGCGCAGAATATCGCGCGGGTGCTCCGCACCGCGGCGCTTCCGATCGACCTCACGGTGCTCAACCAGACCACCGTCGGTGCCGCCCTCGGTGCCCAGGCAATTGAAACCGGCCTTCGCGCCATCATCCTGGGGTTTGCCCTCGTCATGGTCTTCATGATCGTCTATTACAAGGGTGCCGGTATCCTGGCCGACCTCATCCTGGTCCTGAACCTGTTTTTCATCGTGGCGATTCTCTCGGTATTCAACCTGACGCTCACGCTCACCAGCATCGCGGGACTCATCCTCACCGTTGGTATGGCGGTTGACGCCAACGTGATCATCTTCGAGCGAATCAAAGAAGAGTACCGTCTGGGAAAGAGCGCATCCGCCTCGGTTCGGGCCGGATTCGAGAAGGCGTTCTGGACCGTCATGGACGCCAACATCACCACGTTCATCGCCGCGGTCTTCCTCTCCCAGTTGGGAAGCGGACCGATCCAGGGCTTTGCCGTAACGCTTGCCGTTGGCATCGTCTGTTCAATGTTCACCGCCCTCTTTGTGTCGCGCCTCATCTTCGACTTTTCTACCGATGTGCTGCGTCGCTCAAAGTTGAGCATCGCGTGGGGGCTCTAAGATGCGCAAGGTAATTGAATTCACTCGAATCCGCTTTGTGATGATCGCGCTGTCGGTGGTCGTCATTGCAGCGGGACTGGCGGGGACCATCGCTCAAGGCGGGTTCAACCTGGGAATCGACTTCCAGGCGGGTTCCACCCAGCGGGTCCTGATCGACGCGCCAAACGTCGACGTCGAAGCCGTGCGGCGCGCGCTGGGCGATCTGCCGAGCGTGCAGGTTCAGTCGGTGGGAGGCCAGGACTCGCGCGAGTTTTCGGTTCGTGTTCGCGACACCGGCGAGATCAGCGACTTCACGGTCGTTATGTCCGAGCGGGTACTGAGCCGTCTCGGTTCGGCATTTGGTGCCGGCAACATCTCCGAGCTTGAGAACGCCTACGTCGGGCCGCGCTTCGCCGGAGACCTCGCCGGTCAGGCCGCGATGCTCACCACGCTCGCCCTCGGACTCATTCTGATCTACCTCTGGTTTCGCTTCCGGCTTGGGTACGCGGTGGCGGCCATCGCAACGCTTCTGCACGACGTGCTGTTCATGGTTGGCTTCATCGGCGCGCTGCAGATCGAGGTCTCAACGGCTACCATCGCAGCAGTGCTCACTATCGTGGGGTATTCTCTCAACGACACCATCGTAGTCTTCGACCGGATCCGCGAGAACGAGACGCTGCTGCGCGAGTCGTCATTCAGCACCATTGTGAACACCAGTATTACGCAGTCGCTGAGTCGAACGTTGATCACCTCGGTGACCACCATGCTGGCGGTGGTTTCCATCTTTGTGTTCACCACCGGAGCCATCCGGGACTTCGCGCTCAACCTGATGGTTGGTATCGTGGTCGGTACCTACTCGTCGATTTTCATTGCATCCCCAACCCTGCTCGGTTGGCATCGGCGAAGCATCGCCCGCATGAAGAAGCGTTCCATGGGCGGCAAGTACGGGAAGACCGCTCCAGAACCGTCAGCAAAGCGAGCCGTTGCGGCATCTGCCGCCACCGATACGGATACGCCTGCCGGTGAACCCGTCGTTGTGGGCGCTGGTCCCGACGTCGAAGCGGTGCGACGCGAGCTCGCCCAGAAGCGGGCAAGCGGTGCAAGCCCCGCTGCCGGCGGAAAGAACGTTCCGCGCGCGAAACGCAAGAAAAAGCACTGATCGCAGCAGCACTGATTGAAGAGGCATTGATCGTAAGAGGCGGCGCGTCACGGACGCGCCGTTTCTGTTCTCAGACCCTCTCGGGGGCAATCAGACGGCCGACTACGTGGCGACGGTTCCGGCGAGTCCGATCTCGGCGGCGGCTTCCCGCATCCCCATGATGGTGTCGTGGATGGCCTCATCCACGGTGATGCCGAGCATCTCGGTTCCCTTCTCAATTACCGAGCGATTCACGCCGGCGGCAAAACCCTTGTCCTTCCACTTCTTCTTCACCGACTTGGGCTCCATGTCGAGTACGCTTTTCGACGGCCGCATGAGGGCGGTGGCCATGACCAGGCCGGTCAGTTCGTCGATGGTGTAGAGTACCTTCTCCATTTCGTGTTCCGGCTTGACGTCGGTAAACATCTCCCACGCGTGGCTCAGCACGGCGCGGATGTACTCGGGTGGCCAGTTGTGCTCGCGAAGCACCTCTTCGGTCTTGGTGCAGTGCTCGGTGGGAAAACGCTCCCAGTCGAGGTCGTGAACCAGTCCGATGATTCCCCACTGTTCCTCGTCGTGTCCGCGTTTTCGTGCGCAGTAGCGCATTACCGCCTCTACGGATCGGGCATGGTTGCGAAGGCTCTCGGTCTTGGTGTATTCATGCAGGAGCTCCAGGGCGTGTTCTCG
>SLTF01000302.1 GCA_007130025.1 Spirochaetales bacterium
AACGCCAGGCGTTCCCCGCGTCATTCAAGAAACCGGTTGACGCATGTCATCAACCGGGGAGGATCTCAGGTGGGCCAAGCTATTCGTAAAGATACGATCGCAGGATACCTCTTTCTGCTGCCTAACTTTTTGGGGTTCCTCGCCTTCGTCGCCCTTCCGGTTGTTTTCAGTCTCTTCCTGGCCTTCTCGCGGTGGGACCTGCTCTCTGGTGCCGCCGGAATTCGCTGGGCAGGGCTTGACAACTTCCGCTCCCTGGTGGGCGATCCGTGGTTTCTCAGCTCGCTGGTGAATAACCTAGTCTACTCATTCTTCACGGTAGCGTTTTCGCTGATCATCGGGCTTCTGATGGCGCTCCTGCTGAATCGTCACGTATTCGCCAAGTCGGCGCTTCGCACGATGTTCTTTATCCCGTATGTGGTGTCGATGGTTGCCATCTCGGCAATCTGGATGGCGCTGCTCTCGCGGTTTGGTCCCGTCTCCGAACTGGCGCGCACGCTGGGCGTCGAGAATCCTCCGGTCTGGCTGATGGATCCAACCTTTGCCATGCCGGCGATCATCTCGTTGGGAGTCTGGAATCACGCAGGATACTGCATGCTAATCTACCTGGCCGCCCTGCAGGGTGTCCCGCGTGAACTCTACGAGGCAGCCGACGTAGACGGCGGCGGCTCTTGGGCAAAGTTTGTGAGCGTCACGGTGCCGATGATCTCACCGGCCACCTTCCTGCTGGTCATCACGCAGATGATCAACTCGTTCAAGGTGTTCGCCCCGGTTCAGATCCTGACCCAGGGGGGGCCGGGCCGCAGCACGACGGTGCTGGTCTACTACATCTACCGGACCGCGTATCAGAACTACCGAATGGGATACGCGAGCGCCATGGCGTGGGTGCTGTTCGCCATGGTTTTCATCATCACCCTCCTGCAGTGGCAGGGCCAGCGCCGCTGGGTGAACTACTGAGCCGTCAACAGACGCATGCGAGGCAGATTGTGACACGAATGCAGAAAGAGCAGATAACCAAGATCGTCTGGACCGCCGTTGCCGCGGTGATCGGTGCCTTCATGGTTCTTCCCCTCATCTGGATGATTTCCGCATCGCTCAAGACCGAGGTGGAAGTCTTCCAGTACCCTATTCGCTGGATTCCGGAAACCATCCGCTGGGAGAACTATCGGGAGGTGTGGGCAGGCATCTACCCGTTCTGGATCTTTTACGCGAACTCCATAAAGGTAACCACGCTCTCCGTTGCCGGACTCCTGGCCACCAGTGCGCTTGCGGCGTACAGCTTCGCGAAACTTCGTTATCCGGGACGGAACACACTCTTCCTCGCCTATCTGTCCACCATGATGATTCCGCCGCAGGTTCTGCTGGTGCCCCGTTTTATCATTTTCAGGAACATCGGGATTCTGAACACACACTGGGCGCTCGTCCTGCCGGGAATGTTCATCATTTTCGGGGTGTTTCTTCTGCGACAGTTTTTCTCGACCATTCCGAACGAACTCTCCGAGAGCGCCCTCATGGACGGAGCCGGCCACCTCACCATATGGAGCCGCATTATCCTTCCGCTGGCAAAACCGGCGATCATCTCACTGCTGATCGTGAGCTTTGTCTGGCGATGGAACGACTTTGAGGAGCCCCTCATTTTTCTGAATACCAAGGAGCTCTTTACCATTCCCGTGGCAATGACGCTTTTCATTGACGAGTTTGATACGCGGTATAGCCTCATCATGGCGGCAACGGTTTCGGCCATCATTCCGGTGCTAGCAGTTTTCCTTGCAGGCCAGCGCTTCTTTGTGCAGGGTGTGGTAACGAGCGGACTGAAGGGCTGACGGCTCTACCATCCACGGCGTCACATTCCCGGTGATACCCCCGGTGACGCCGTCTGCGCTTTGCGGTACTATCCTCGCATGACGCCACAAGCCGTCTTCGAGCTGCTGCAACGACAGCGCGACACCTTCCACAGCGGAGCGACCCGTTCCGTCGCGGCGCGCCGGGCACTGCTCGACCGCCTGGACGCAGCCATCCGTCGCCACGAGGCAGCGCTCTTCGCCGCCCTCAAGGAAGACCTGGGAAAGAGCGAGTTTGAGGCCTATACCAGCGAGGTGGGGCTCGTCTACAAAGAGATCAAACACGCGCGAAAGCGGCTCGCCCGATGGAGCAGACCGCGACGCGTGAGAACCGACCTCCACAACTGGCCCGGCTCGAGCCGTCTCTATCCCGAGCCCTATGGGGTCTGTCTGATCATCGCACCGTGGAACTACCCCGTTCAGCTTCTGCTGTCGCCGCTGGTCGGCGCCGTCGCGGCCGGGAACACCGCGGTGGTCAAACCGTCGGAGGTGTCCGCCGCCACCGCTTCCGTCCTGCAGGCGATGTTCGACGACTGTTTCGAACCCGTGACGGTTGCTTCCGTCTGCGGCGACGCCGAGTTCACCTCGCGCCTGCTCGACGAGCCGTGGGATAAGATCTTCTTCACCGGGTCCGTGCCGGTCGGGCGCATTGTGATGGAGAAAGCCGCCCGCCGGCTCACGCCGGTTACCCTTGAGCTCGGTGGCAAGAGCCCGGTCATCGTGGACCGCAGCGCCAACCTCGGCTACACCGCGCGCAAGATCGTCTGGGGCAAGTACCTCAACGCCGGACAGACCTGTGTGGCGCCCGACTACCTCCTGGTGGAGGGAGCGGACCGCGCGGCCGAGCTGGTTGCGCTGATGCGGGCCACCATCACCGACTTCTACGGAGGCGACCCGCTCGCCGCCGAAGAGGGGTCCCGCATCATCAACGAGCGCCACTTCCAACGGCTGAACGCCATGCTACGTGATGAAGCGCCGATTTTCGGCGGCCGAAGCGATCCGGCCCGCCGGCGCATCGAACCGACCATCGTCTTCCCGGCCGACCCGGCCCATCCATCCATGGCGGACGAAATCTTCGGTCCCATACTTCCGGTGATTCCGCGGGACAGCTTTGATGATTGCGTCGCCTTTGCCCGCGAGCGCCCGAAGCCACTCGCGGCGTACCTCTTCTCCGAGTCGCGGGCCAACCAGGACCGGTTCCTTGCCGAGGTGCCCTGCGGCGGCGGAGGAATCAACACGGTCGTGCTCCACGTTGCGTCGACCCATTTGCCGTTCGGGGGCGTCGGCCCGAGCGGGCTCGGCTCCTACCACGGGAAGGCGAGCTTCGACGCCTTCACCCACTGGAAGGGCATCCTGCGACAGTCGAGCCGTTTAGAGCTGAAGGTCGCCTACCCCGGGCGCGAACCAAGCCTCTCCGCGGTTCGCAAACTCATGGGGTGACGATGGCGCTGCATCCCAAGCCCGCCGGAGCCTACCGAATTCTCCACACCGCCGACTGGCATCTGGGCAAGCTGCTGAATGACCGCTCGCGTGAGGAGGAGCATCGTCGGTTTCTGCTCTGGCTGATTGATTCGGTGCACGATCATCAGGTGGATGCAATCCTGCTCGCAGGGGATGTCTTCGATACCGCCAATCCTCCCAACAGTGCGCTCGAGCAGTACTACAGTTTTGTCGCGGCACTCCACCGGGCCGGCGGCTGCTCGCTGGTGGTGATTGCGGGAAACCACGACTCTGCCGCACAGCTCGAGGCACCTCGACGCGCACTGCAGTCGCTGGGCGCACACGTCGTGGGCGCTCTTCCCGATGCACCCGACGAACGGCTTATTCCCCTTCCCTCCGGAAACGCTCCCCGCGTGGTGGTGGCCGCCGTTCCCTTTCTGCGTGACCGCGATCTGCGCGTCGGTCGCGCCGGCGAATCCTACGATGAGATCCAGACCCAGCTGGTGGAGGGAATCCAACGGATCTACGCCGAGACCGCAGCCGCCTACCGCGAGCGCTTTGCCTCGACCGGAGCGCCACTCGTAGGCATGGGACACCTGACGGTTCTGGGTGCCGCGTCCAGCGACAGCGAACGAGCGATTCACATCGGCGGACTCGGCAGCATACCCTCCAACCGCTTTTCCGATGACTTTGCCGCAATGCTCCTCGGCCACCTCCACCGGCCGCAGAATCCCGGCGGTGCCAACTCCGCGTGTCCGGTCTGGTACTCGGGCTCCCCCGTTCCGCTCAGCTTCAGCGAGGCGGAAGACCGAAAGCAGGTGCTGATTCTTGACGTGAACCCGGAGGGTTCCGGAGAACTGTGGGGCACAACCAGCGTGACCCCGCTCCCCATACCCGCCACGCGCCGCCTTCTTCAGCTTCGCACCACCGCCGATCGCATCGAAGAGACGCTTGCCGCCCTTGACCCCGACACCGCCGAGCTGCCGACGTGGGTTGAGGTGATCGTCTCCGAGGCGTCAACCGTCGACGACCTTTCCGCCCGGGTGACCGAGGCCGCAAAGGGGCTACCCTTCGAGGTGGTCCGCGTCGTGCGGGCCGATCGCCTCATGCCCGACGCCGTGGAAAACGAAAGCGCCGGACTCAGCGATGCCGAGGTGATCGAAAGCCTGACCGACGATCCCCGCCGCCTCTTCGAGGAGCTGCTCGCTCGCGAGACCTCCCTCGATCCGGCGCGCGCCGAGTCGCTGCGCGCCGCGTTCGCGCAGCTGCTCGACCGGTACCACCAGCAGCAGGAATCGGGAGCGCCTCGATGAGGATCCTCCGCATCGGCCTGGAAAACCTCAATTCGCTGCGCGGACTACACGAAGTCCGGCTCGATGAAGAACCGCTCGACGGGGCGGGGCTCTTTGCCATTACCGGCCCCACCGGCGCGGGCAAGTCGACCCTGCTCGACGCGGTGACGCTTGCGCTCTACGGGCGCGCCGCGCGCTACGGCTCCTCCCCGAGCCCGGCCGATGTCATGAGCCGCCACTGCGGAAGCTGTTCCGCCGAGGTCGACTTTGAAGTCGGCGGCGCGCGCTACCGTGCAGTCTGGAACCTGCGCCGCGCCCGGGAGAAACCCGACGGCAACGTGCAGCCGGCCCAGCGCTACATCTATGACGCGGAAGATCGACCGCTGACGCAGAAGATTGGCGAATCCGAGCGAAAGATCGAATCACTGATCGGACTCGACTACCCACGCTTCCTGCGGAGCGTCCTGCTTGCCCAGGGCGAGTTTGCGCAGTTTCTCAAGGCCAGACCCACCGAACGCGCAGAACTGCTCGAAAGCCTCACCGGAACCGATATCTACTCCGAACTCGGAATCCTTGCCCATACGACGTTCGCGGAAGCCCGCAACCGGATGCAGCACGCGGAGACGCAGGTTTCGCAGATCACGGTCCTGGAGCCGGCACAGCGCACGGAGATCGAAGCGCAGCTTGCCTCCACCGTCGGGGAGCTGCAGACCATTGAAGCAGAGATGAAGACGGGCGCCGCGGTCATCGAGCGCATCGGGCGGCTGCGTGAAGCACTTCGCCAGGAGAACGAGGCGTCCGCGGAGCTCGCCCGGATCAAGCGGGAAACAGCGGAGCGCGCAACCGACCGCGACCGATACGAGCGCCACCTGCAGGTGGAGCCCGCCCTCGAGCAGATCGCCCGATTTGACTCGGCACAGGCCCACGCTGCCGCTGCGGCTGCCGAGCATGAACGCTCCTCGAGCGCACTGCGGGCCGGGCAGGACCAACTGCACCGCAGCGCAACCCGCTACGCGGCAGTGATCGAACGCGACCGTCGCG
>SLTF01000264.1 GCA_007130025.1 Spirochaetales bacterium
ATCAGGACCTCACCGGCCACGCCGCGGCGCTTCGCGAGCTGGTCCTTCGGGGCGCTCGGGACGTCGTCGTTGGCGAGCACCGTCTTGACGGTGATGCCGTCCTCGGTGGCCTCTTCGATGGCCATTTTGACGTTCATCACGTCGCCGGCGTAGTTGCCGTAGAGCACCGCAACACCCTTGCCGGAGTCAGCGGCGCGGATCGCGTCGTAGAACGCCTTCGCGGTGGGGGAACTGAAGACCTCACCCACCGCCACGGCGTCCACCATGTTCTTGCCCACGTAGCCCACGAAGGCAGGCTTGTGTCCGCTGCCGCCGCCGGTGACGATACCCACCTTGCCCGCGATCGGTGCGTGGCGGTACTTCACCACGCGCGGGTTATCCGTCGGGGCCACCACATCGGCGTGCGCCTTGAGAAAACCCTCGACCATTTCGTTGACCACCAGATCGGGGTCGTTGATGATTCGTTGCATCGCTGCGCTCCTGTGCGGGTGGTCCTGGTGGTCCGCCGGAGAGGCGGTTCTGGCGACCAGTGATCCCCGGATCTACACCAGGTCGCGGTCTCCGTACCAGCGAAAACTCGCGAACTCTTTCGAACTCGTCGATGTTGAGTATCCGTCAATCTGTGGGATGCTGTCAGGCGGATCCTGGAACAGCAGATACGCGTCCGGATCCCGAGGCATGGTCTTGACTCCATAGCGTTTCCACGCATCGCCCTCGATTGCGTCCATATAGCCCTCGTTCCGATAGTACTCGATTTCGGCCGTTCTCATCTCGCTGGTCTTCCTGGTATAGAGAGGGTTCTCGGCTCGGTTCGCCGTCTCCCCGGGATCTTTGGCCAGGTCGAACAGAAACTCCCGCTCGTCCGGAACGGAGTAGACGTACTTGAACTGCCCGTCGAGTCGCATATAGTTGGCGTACTCGCCTGCCTCGTACTGCCCGCGAATCACCGTACGGTCAGACGCGCCTTCGGCCAGTTGGATCAGGCTGGTCCCGTCGCACTCCTGCGAGCACGAAGCACCGGCGTACTCCAGCACAGTCGGGAATACGTCCACCAGTGATGCGGGTTGAGCGCAGCGCTGGCCCTGGGTGCACCCGGGATACTTCATCAGGAGCGGCACCCGGGCGGCAGCGTCAAGGAAGCACCGTTTCCCGAAGCTTCCGTAGTCACCAAGAAGCTCGCCGTGGTCCGAGGTGAAGATGACCAGGGTATCGTCGTACAGACCCAGGCGTTGCATCTCGGCGAACACCCGGCCAAGACTGTAGTCCACAAACGACACCTCAGCGTAGTAATACGCCTTGAGCTGTCGAATCAGGTTTGCATCCTGGCCCCTGTCACGGTACTTATACCTGTTCTGAAACCTGTTCCAGAGCGTCAGCAGTGCGTCCGAGTCAGCCGGCACATGGGCGTGCGGCATATCCGGCCCGCGGTAGAGCTTGTTCCAGGGGACCGGCGGCTCAAATGGGGGATGCGGCTTCTCGAACGAGGTCATCATGAAGAATGGGCGGTTGGAATCACGGCGCCGAAGAAAATCGATACTCGAATCCGCGGTCCATGCCGAATGGTGGAGGTGAGCCGGCAGTTGGGATACCTGCGGAATGTAGTACATCTCTCCCCGGACACCCTTGAGATCGTGAACGTGGGTATACCCGTGAGCACGGGTGTTTTTGTAGAAGTCATTCTGCGCGTGCACGGGGCTGTCACAGATAGCCCGCTCTTCAAACCCCCACATGGAAGCCCGTCCGGTGCCCGGAAACGTGAAATGCATCTTTCCCGCACCGAACGTCTGGTAGCCCTGATCACGGAGAACCTCCATGAAGCTCGTTCTCCCCTCAGGCATCACGGTGTTTTCGACAACACCCGTTCGATGAGGAAGCTGCCCGACGTGAAGTGCGTACCGAGCCGGAACGCAGACAGGGCACGCCGTGTACGCGCGCTCAAAGGTCACCCCCGACTCCACGAGTCCATTCAGGACCGGCGTCCTGATTATGGGGTTTCCCAGGGCTTCAATCGCGTCGTGTCGCATCTGATCGGTGAGTACAAGCAGAATATTCGGGCTGTTCATGCACGCTTCCTTCGCAACGATTCAGAGAACCTATGCAGTGACGTCGATGACAACCCGGCGGTACGACGTGAGCGGTACGATGGGACTGTCGTCGGTCACCTCCAATATCACATGAATCTGAGTACCGGCCGAATCATCGGGAACGTGAACGATGGTACTCGGTCCGTTTACGGCGGACAACGTCAACCGGCGTGGACAGGTTCCCGCTTCCGGGTATTCGTACCACGAAAACGCAATCGCGTCCCCGTCCGGATCGTATGATTCCGCGGCATCCAGCGTGAAGGATTCGCCCGCTGTGGCGGTCAATCGAATCACGGTCCGGTTGCTGTCGCCCAGAACAACGGCAACCGGATGATGGTTCGCGTGTTCGAAGTCTGCGACACACCAGTCCATTCGTGCATGGAAGTCGCGGGTGTATGCATCGCGCCATCGCCACAGTGGGGCGAAGTCCCTGGGGTAATAGGGCTCGTTCCCGTGCACGCCGGAGAAGGAAAAAACCGGAACGTCACCGTTCTCCACCGGGAAGGAATCATCCGCCGCCTGCGGGTACATGACGAATGGCTCATACGGAGATTCCAGTTGGGATACCCCCTGTTGGCCGGCGGGGACATGCTCTTTCTGCCAGGAGAGTCGTCCGCCCCACCCGCCCCAAGAGATTTCATTCGGGTCACATAGTCCTTTATTGGTCAGCCCCAGCCAGGTTGCCGTGCCGCCCCCTTCCAGGAAATGGTGAACCGGGCCGGGAATGGGCGATGCGTTCCACGGTGGGACAAACCAGAGTCTCTGCGGATAGAGCGCTCCCAGAATTCCATGGCCGACCCGCACGTTTACTTCGGCCCACATGTACTGCGACAACGGAGCCCACGGCTGGGGACCAAGGTCGAACGCCGGACCGAACAGCCCGAAGACCTGAGCGCGACTGCGGATGTAGAACATATCCGGGAACTCGTGGGCCATCCAGGCACCGGAGTTGTCCTGCCCGGAATCGTCGTAGACCCGCACCTTCCGTACGATTTCCCGGAACCGATCGGCTGAAAGCGTGCTTCGGGCATCGTAGAGTGCCTGAGCGAGGGTGTTTGCGCCGGCGTTGATGGCGAACCACACAGGTCGTGGATCATCCTTCTGGAGAATCGAGAGGATCAGGGCGGAACCGTCGGAGGTTTTTCCGGCACCCACCGCATCCATCCCGAACCCTGTCTGACCTCCGGCAATCCGGGATGAAAGCTGGTTTGCATCCGGCCAGCCGGATGCGTGTTTACGGAGGTTGTCGCATACGATACCGTAGGCCTGAACCCGAGACAGAATGGACTCCGGGAAGACCCTGTCCTGCACCCAACGAGACGTAACTGCGATCAGGCCCTCGATATCGATCTCGTTCGAGTACATGAGCAGTTTGACCATGGTCTGCGAGTCATCAGGTTCATTTTCCATGTCGGTCAGAATCACCAACCGATGCCGTTGTTCCTTCTCGTCGCGCGACACAAACTCCATATGTGCTCCTGACTAGTTTCCCATCACCAACCCCGGAAGCCACAGGGTAAGCGATGGAACGAATGATACCAGCAATAACGCCACGATCAGAGGCACATAGTACGGGAACATTGCCCGTACTATGTGAAGAACCGGTCGCCCGGTCATGGCACTTGCCAGAAAGATGGCTTGCCCAAACGGTGGGGTATACAAACCGATCACCAGGTTGAACACAATCATGATTCCAATGTGAATCGGGTTCATTCCCAGAGTAGTCAGCACGGGAACGATGATCGGTGTCAAAACCAGTACCGCGAACATCATCGGAAGGAACATTCCCAGAATCAGCAGGATGGCATTCGTTGCGAGAACCATAACCACCAGGTTGTCGGACAAACCAAGAAAAATCTGTCTGAAGTACATCGGCGCCTGCTCGATCGTCAAGACGAATGAAAACAGAAAAGCCGCGGCGGCAATCAGCAGAATATTCGCGACATCACCGACCGTTTTCCGTATCGCCGTGGAAAACGCCTCAAAGGTCATTGTTTTGTAGAACAGGACGCTGACAACAAACGAGTAGACCGCGGCAACGCTGGCGAGCTCGGTCGGGCTGTAGGCTCCGGTGAGCATTCCCGCAAGGAGAATGACCGGGGCAAGAAGTGCCGGAATCGCTTTCACCTGAATCTGGAAGCGCTCTTTACGGCTCAGTCCCAGCTCTCCCCGGGGATAGTCTCGCAGTCGTGCGAAAATTGCGACCTGCGCCATCATCACCAGGGTCATGACAATACCGGGCATGATACCCGCAAGAAGAATCCGCAATCCCGAGACCTGTGCAACGGTGGCGTAGATAATGAGGGGGATACTCGGGGGGAAGATCGGGCCGATCGCCGATGAAGCCAGCGTCACGGCGATCGCGTCATCGCTCTTGTACCCGTTCTTCTCCATCGCCTCGATCTCGATCGCCCCGAGGCCACCAATGTCGGCCAGCGCCGCGCCGGACATCCCGGCAAAGATCAAGCTTGCAACGACGTTGACCTGCGCCAGGCCTCCCTTCAGTCTGCCGAACAGTGACGTATTGACGGCCCGGAAAAGACTGTGGGTGATGCCTCCGGTATTCATGAGATTGCCTGCGAGAATGAATGTGGGTACGGCAAGCAGAGGAACGGAATTCACGCTGTTGGCAAATCGCTGGAAAAGGGTCATGAACGGAATATCGCTCACCAGAAAGTAGAGCCCCGACGCAGCGAGCATCGAATACGACACAGGAATGCCCAATCCGAGCATTGCAAACATGAGCAGAATGACCTGCACGGCGTTCATTTATTTGTTTTCCTCTTGATCACGTGTATTGAACCAACTCAGACTCTGGTGGAACAGAACCACGCTGTTCAGGGCGAATCCGATCGGAACCGCCCCAAAGAAAAGCGATGCAGGCATCTTCAGCGTGGGGGTCAGAACGCTCCCGAAACGGTGGATATAGAGGAAGTAACCGGCAAAGACAAGGACAGAACAGAACGCAATGACCATCATTGAACCCAACTCGAACCATCGGCGATACCTGGGCGCGACGGCGTCGGTCAACACGGTAATGGCGATATCTCCCTTTTTGTGTACGAGTACGGGAACCCCCATGAACACCAGGCTCACCTGGAAGAACAGCGCCAGTTCGTACAACCAGTGAACGCCAACCTTGAACGCCTCTCGAAACACAACCTGTCCAAACACGAGAACGACCATTCCAACCAGCAGGAGGCCCTGCACCGCAACGATTGCGTGAACAGAACCGTCCAGAATCCGTCGAAGTTTCCGTTCCAAATGCATGACCGTCCTCCGCAGCAGACCCCGATGGCGGTTACCCGACCAGGCTCCGCCACCACGATGAGCCGTTGTCTTGGCTTATCCTTGATACTCAGGAAGTGAGCCCGGCGCGAAACGCCGGGCCGATACATCAGTATCCCAGGTATTCCCGCACTTCGCGGAGAATGCCTCCCAATTGAGCGCCGAACTCTTCTTCGACGAAGCGTTGGGTATTCTCTACAAACAGATCCACTCGCAGCCCGTCTTCAG
>SLTF01000255.1 GCA_007130025.1 Spirochaetales bacterium
CCCCTGTCGCGGCACGCCACACTCAAGGGCAATCGCATGGAGGCAACATGAACATACCCGACGTCATCGAAGCGGTCAGCTGCGAGCCTCGGTTTCACGCGCGATCAAAGGACGAAGCGCTCCGGGCCCTGGCCCGGCTGGCGGCGAACAGCCCCGCCCTGGAAGCCGTGGGGGCCGAACCGGTCTACGAAGCGCTCGCGAAGCGCGAGTCGCAGGGTTCCACCGGCTTTGGCAACGAGATCGCCCTTCCCCACGCCCGGATCCCCGGACTCGCGCGGTTTGTGGTTTTTGCGGTGAGTTGTCCGCGCGGGATTCCCTTTGACGCGCTGGACAAGAAAAAGGTGAAGCTCCTCTTTGTGATTCTGGCGCCGCCGGATGCGGTTACGCAGCACCTGCGCGTTCTGGCAACGATATCCCGTGCAATTGGCCACACCACCATGAAGAAGGAGCTGCTCGCCGCCCGCTCCGCGGAGACCATGGCAGAGACCATCATCCGAAACCTTGGCGATCCGGCCGCGACTGCACAGACCGCACCCGAGGTGATGAAGCTGATGCTGATCAACCTCTACGTGGAGGAATACCTCTACGACGTGCTGGAGATGATGGTTGAGCTTGGAATCGAAGGGGCCACCATTCTGGAGTCAACCGGAATGGGCCGCTACGTGTCGAGCGTACCAATCTTTGCCGAGTTTATCGGCTTCATGAAGGAGAGCAAGAACTTCTCCAAGACCATTATCGCCATGGTCCCCGACCGGCACGTGCAGAAGGTGATCGAAGGAGTCGAAGAGGTCACCGGCGATCTGGACAAACACGACGGGGCGGCCATTCTGGTTCTCGACGTGGGCCGCTACAAGGGATCGATGCGGATGATGTAACGGCAGCAGCGTAGCGGTGATTCCGGAGTGTCGCCTGAACGGCTACACGGTCTTGACACGAGAGCCCCATTGGGAGACCGTAGTTTCCGGAAGGTCAACGCCCGTGATCAACGCCTTTGCTGCAAACCTGCCCCTTGTTCTTCTGCTCGCCGGAATTGCCGTCTCCATTGCCGTCATTGTCCAGGGCGCAAATCTCTTTGTCGACGAGTCGGTACGGCTCGCCCTGCGCCGCGGCGTTCCCCAGGTTCTGGTAGGAGCCACCATCGTCAGCCTGGGGACCACGCTGCCCGAGGTTGCCGTCTCAAGCGCGGCAGCCCTCTCGGGAACCCCGGACGTTGCCCTCGGCAACGCGGTGGGTTCGATCATCTGCAATATCGGACTGATCCTCGCGGTTGCTCTGCTGATCCGGCCGCCGACCTTCAACCGGGCCTCCGTCAACCTGCACGGCCGCATCCAGTTGGCGACCGTCCTTCTCCTGGTGCTCTCGGTGCTGCTGGTGCGCACGCCGGACGGGGGAGCACGCATTCCCCGCGCGGTGGGCGCCGGCTACCTCCTGCTGCTTGCAGGATACCTGGCGCTTGCAGTCCGGCTCAGCCAACGCGGCACCGTGCTGCCGGCTCTGGCGGAGTCTGCGGTGACCGATCCGCCAAACGAGGCCGAGGGGGCCCCCGAACACCCGTGGGTTGCCGGTCTTCGCCTCATTGGTGGCGCCCTGCTGGTTGCCGGCGGATCACGCGTGCTGGTTCCGATGGTGCAGGAGTCGGCTCTACGCCTTGGGGTGCCCGAAGGGGTAGTCGCCGCCACCATCGTGGCGCTTGGGACCTCGGTACCCGAGCTCGCGACCGCAATCACGGCTTCACGCAAAGGTCACGGTGAACTCGCCCTGGGTAATGTGATGGGGGCCAATATTCTGAACGTGCTCTTCGTGGTGGGAGCCGCATCATCCCTGGTACCCGGCGGCCTCGTGGTTTCCAACTACGGAGTGACCCGCCTGCTTCCCGCGGCACTGGCGCTGACCATGGTGCTGCGGATTGGTGTGCTGGTCTCCCGGCGAAAGCTGGGACGGATTCTCGGCCTCACGCTGCTTGCGGGGTTTGTCTTTGTGACGATATCGTCGTACACGGGGAACTGGTAAACAGCGGGAAGTGGAACAAGCCGAGCAGCGAAGCAGAAAAACACCCATCCGGCACGGGTGGCGGTACATGCAAACCGTATCAAAACCAAGACAGAGCGGGGCTATTGCCGCCGAGAGGAGGAAAGCGACAACACCCGTCATCCATCCCGTGCCGGTGGGTAAAAGGAACCACACACGGCTCCGGCAACGCCGGAACCAAATGACTGAGCGGTAAAGTACTCACGCCGTGAGAAAAAGAAAAGCGATTTTGTCAGGAACTTCAGCGCCGCAATGAAAACTCCTGCCCGCCTCCGTAGGTTTTGCGAAGATTGTCGTCGTGAAACACGTCCGCCACCGGGCCCGTGGCAACGACCCGGATATTGAGCAGCGTGACCAGATCGAAGTAGTGAGACACGGTCTGAAGATCATGGTGAACGATGACCAGGGTACGGCCCAACCGCCGCATCTCGCGCAGGATCTCCACGATGGCGCGCTCGGTTCTTGCGTCCACCCCCTGGAAGGGCTCATCCATCAGATAGATCTCCGCCTGCTGAACCAGAGCTCGGGCCAGAAAGGTCCTCTGCTGCTGGCCGCCGGAGAGCTCGCTGATCTGCCGGCCGACGTAGTCGCTCATCCCCACCCGCTCAATTGCGTGCAGCGCCGCGTTGATCTGATCCCGGCCGGGACGGCGGAACCAGCCAAGCGAGCCGTAGGTTCCCATCAGAACCACGTCGAGCACGGTAGTTGGGAAGTCCCAGTCAACGCTGGTGCGCTGCGGAACGTACCCTACCCGTTTTCGCTGAGCCGAAAACGGCTTCCCGAAGACAAGAATCTCACCACCGGCGGGCTCTACGATACCCATGATCGACTTGATCAGGGTACTCTTTCCCGAGCCGTTGGGACCAACAATCCCCATGATGGTACCGGAAGGCACATCGAGATCGATGTCCCACAATACCGGGGCTTCGTGGTAGGCAACCGTCAAGTCACGAATTCGGATGGCTGCATCGCCGCTCATTGATTCTCCTCGGTAGTGGCCGCGGGTTCGTCGATGGAGGGATCCTCGCACCCTTCCCACGGCATGACGGAGCGGCACCGCGATCGTCCGCGCAGCGTCGGCATGAGGACGTTGTGGTGCTCGGTGATTACTCCCTCCGCCACTGCGCGCTGGATGACCTCGCCGGCAAACTCGGGTGCCCAGTTGATATGCTGCATGACTCCCTCGGCGGTACACGCGGGCGAGTTGCGCTCACCCTCGGCATGATGAATCAGGTGAAGAACCAGCAGCGTGGTGGCGAAGTCGATGCGCCGCCGCTGTCGAGTACGGAGTTTTGCCACCAGGCCGGTGCGCGGGGCGAACACCAGCGCCACCAGAAACAAGAGCCCCATGATCATCGCCATGGTGGCCGAGGTGGCGGAGTCCAGAACGTAGGCAAGCGCAAAGCCCAGAAGGGCGCTGACGGTGGCACAGACTGCGCTGGTGATCAACATGCCGCGCAGGGTGCGGCAGAGGAGATAGGCGGTTGCCGCCGGAGCGATCAGCAGCCCAACCACCAGAATGGCCCCCACCGCTTCAAACGCGCCCACGATGGTAATGGAAACCAGCGCCATGAACGCATAATGGACAATTGCCGGGCGGATCCCGACGGAAGATGCGAGACCGGGATCAAAGGTGGTCACCTTCAGCTCCTTGAACAGCGCCACCGTAAACAGCAGGTTGGCAAGAAGAATTGCCGACATCACGTAGAGCGTACGCGGGCCAATGGCCGTTCCGCCCACGCGCAGTTGCGTCAGTGCCGCGAGGTTGATGTCCCCAATCAGAACGCTGTTCTCACTCAGGGGAATGCCCGCGTACCGTCGACTGATGATAATGACCCCAATGCTGAACAGCGCCGGAAAGATCACCCCCAGCGGCGCATCCCCGGCGAGCAGGTCGGTGCGATGGATCGCCTCTACAAGCACCACGAGGGCGAGCCCCATGAGCGCGGGCCCGAGCACCAGGATTGGCGCCCGCTGCGTTCCGAAGATCATCATCGCCAGGACCAGCCCCGGAAGGATCGAATGGCTCACTCCCTCGGTTACCATCGACATCCGACGGAGCACCAGGAAGGTACCGGGTATGGCGCAGGCAACCGCAGTCACCACCGCAATCAGAATGATGGAGAGGATGAGGTTCACGGTTCACCCTCCGCTGCCGCCCGATCCTGCACGGCGGAATCCGGAGGCATCACGCCAAACCGTCGGCGATTTGCCGCTCTGCGCAGCGCTCCGGCAACGAGGCCCCTCCGCGGTGCCGCAACCAGAGAGACCAGTACCCAGGCGGTAGCGACAAGCGAAATTACCGGTCCCGTTGGGAGGTTTCGCACCACCGCGCTCACCACGGCACCAACCACTCCGGAGAGCATGCCAAACAGCGCCGCCAGTACCATCATTGCTCCGAGTCGCCGCGTCCACTGGCGGGCGGCAGCGGCGGGGCACACCAGCAGCGACACCATGAGAATCACCCCGACCGTGCGGAGCCCGACCACCACCCCAAGAACAATCGTGGCCAGAAGCAGCTGATCGAGGCGGTGCATCGGGTAACCAATTGAGGCGGCGAATCCCGGATCGAAGGTGTGCAGCTTGAACTCTTTCCACATCAGAATCACCACGGTGAGACCAATCGCCGAGAATCCAACAATCGTCGCCAGATCCGTGGTGGTCATGGTTGCGGCCTGACCAAACAGATAGTCGCGCAGGCCGCGATGGCCCGGAAGCGCAAGCGACTGAATGATCCGCAACAGAAACACCCCACCGCCAAAGAGCAATGCGAGTGCAATCCCCATGGCGGTATCGACCTTGATTGAGGTGGAGTGAACGATAAGGCTCACCAGCGCCATGCTCAGTACCCCGCCAAACACCGCGCCGGGCAGCGCAAACTGAATTGGAGCAACCCGGCCGCCGATCAGCGAACCGAGAAGAAACGCCACGGTGATCCCGAAGAGCGACGAATGCGCTACGATCGCGCCCATCATGCCCTGCTTGCGGAGGTAGGCGTAGCAGCCCAGCGAGCCCGAAACCACCCCCACCAGACCGCTGCCAAGGCTCACGGTGCGAAGGGTGTGATCGGTAACCAGCATGGCAAGAACGTCGGTAAGGCTCATCAATTCGGTGTCAGGGCTCGTGAATAACGTACGCCCGCGGTTCGGCACATGCCGGTTATCCGCGGGCGAATTGAGAGTATAGTATCAGGAACGATCAGCGATTGCCAAGAATGGTGTTGACGATCGTGTCGACGTTGTGGCGGTAGGCGCCGATGAAGGTGTTGGTTGGCGCGCGCTCGCCGAGGGCGTCGGAGTAGAGC
The DNA here is from genome assembly GCA_007130025.1 of Spirochaetales bacterium. Lineage (GTDB taxonomy): Bacteria > Spirochaetota > Spirochaetia > DSM-27196 > PWMO01 > PWMO01. Next base: position 5,333 of record SLTF01000255.1, read on the forward strand.
GCCGCCGAGGAGACCACAACGGTTCCGCCACGTGCTCGCACGGCTTCCTGCAGCGCCACGGTCGCGCGCTGGTCGGCCGCGGTTTCGAAAAAGATCGCGCGAACGCCGTTCTCAACAATGAAGTGCGCAAGTTCCTGGATGTCTCGCACGCCGGCTTCGTCTTCGGTACTGATCCCGAGGATCCCTCGTGCCTGCCATCCGTAGGCTCGCGCGAGGTA
>SLTF01000416.1 GCA_007130025.1 Spirochaetales bacterium
GGTGGCGTGGCAGATTGCGGTTGCGGCGTGTATGCTCGGTGGTCTGATCGAGGTCTTCGGCGGATTCATCGGGCGCTGGGTGCGCACCTATCTTCCCCGCGCCGCCATGCTCGGGGCCCTGGCGGGGGTTGCCCTCACATTCATTGCCGGCGAGCTCTTCTTCCAGACCTTCTCCGCCCCCGTGGTTGGTTCGGTGGTTCTGGTCATCATTCTGATTGGCATGGTTGCCAAGACCACGATGCCCTTCAAGATTCCCACGGCGGTCCTCGCGATTGTGCTGGGCACGGTGCTCGCCTACGTCCTTGGGGTAGCCGATATCGGCCGAATCTCCGCGGCAGCCGGCGACCTGGGGTTCTTCTTCCCCCTGCCGACGCTCGCAGCCTTCCAGGGATTTGGACTTCTCTTTGGTGAGTACTCCTACCTGCTGGCGGTGATCATCCCGATTTCGGTCTATAACTTTGTCGAAACGATGAACAACGTTGAGGCGGTGTCCGCACTGGGTGACAACTACGACGTTCGCGAAGCGCAGTGGGCCGACGGAGCGGGAACCATCCTGGGCGCCCTCTTTGGCGGAATCCTCCCCACCACCGTCTACATCGCCTCGGTTGGCTCCAAGGAGCTCGGCGCCGGTCGCGGCTACTCGGTGGCAAACGGTGCGGTGTTCCTGGTGGCGGCCACCTTTGGTCTGGTGGGTGCGGTGTCGCGCATCATCCCGATCCAGGTGATTGCGCCGGTCCTGGTCTACGTTGGCGTGGTGATGGTTGCCAACGCCTTCATCAAGTCGCCCCACAAACACGCTCCGGCGGTGGCGATCGCGATGATCCCCTACTTTGCCAACTACCTCGGCACCCGAATCAACCGCGGTGCCATTGACGAAGTCAACTCCGGCGCCAACCTGCTGCACGGGATATCGCCCGCAATCATGCCCCTGACGCAGGGTGCCATGTTCACCGCACTCTGCTGGGGGGCGATCACGGTCTTCCTGATCGACCGGAACTACAAGAAAGCGTCGGTGGTCGGCCTGGTGATGGCGGCCTTTGCGGCGGTTGGCCTGATTCACTCACCCCGCCTTCAGATTCTGGGTGGCGGGCTGCAGAACGAGTTTGCCGTTGGCTACGTGATTGTGGCCGTCTTCTGTTTCATCTTTCACTATCTGACGGTGAACAACAAGCTGAAGGTTGGCGAGTAGGCCGACGGCAGGCGGTTTGTTCGCGGCGGAGATGGCTCGCCCAGGCGGGTCCGCTCCGCCGGTTCAACGGTACCGGGACTTCGCTTCCGCCAGGAGAGTTCTCAGCTCACCGAGGTCCGGGGGCTTGATCAGGTGGTGGTCGAAGCCGGCGTCGCGTGTGCGTCGCTTGTGCTCCTCCTGGCCCCAGCCGGTCAGTGCGATCAGGGTGATTTCCGTGCCGCCGGGAGCCTGCCGGATACGTCGGGCGGCCACCGGGGAGTGGGTGCCTATGGAGTGTAGGGCAGTTTCACCAAGCTTTGGGGCAGTAAATGGTGTCCCAGCAGAAATCTCGGTCAGTCAGGACTGAAGGCGCGCCGTCGATACCCTCAGCTTGGTACGCTACCGCACCGATGTTATGGCGCGCTCTTCCTATGTTTTGTTCACGAAACGAGCGGGAGGCGCCCATGTCGCTCAACCAACTGGTCGAAGCCGTGCCCTGAGCGGGTCGGAGAGGAGTGAATGATGTTCAATGGATTTCGTACCTTCGTCAGCCGTGGCAACGCGATCGAGCTTGCGGTCGGCGTCATCATCGGTTCGGCGTTTGGTGGCGTGGTAAACTCGCTGGTCGCCGACGTCATCATGCCGATTGTCGGGAAGATTTTTGGCGAGCCCGACTTCAGCCAGATCGTGCTGCTTGCGTCGACCCCGGACAGCGGTGGCATTGACGTTGGCCAGCTGCTCACGGCGGTTACGAACCTGTTGATCGTCGGTTTCGCGCTCTACGTAGCCATCATCATCCCGATGAACGCACTGCGAAGGAAACAAGACGATCCCGCTTCGCCCGCTGAGCCCCCCCCGCGACACTCAGCTGCTTATCGAGATCCGGGATCTCCTGAAGAGTCGGGGCTGACGTCGCGGTTCTTTCGTCCGGAGTGTTCGTGCGGTTCCAGCTTGCCGAGGGTGTTGTCGAGGGAGTGCTTCAGCTTCTCAATGGCTCCAGCGAACGCCTGCTCCGTGGTCTCCCCCGTGTCGCTTACCGCAAGGGGCTGGAGCCCGGATAGACGGGCTTCGATGAGGCAGCGCATGTCGTTGGTGCCGAACTTCTTGTCGCTGTTTTCGTCGCTCAGATGAACTTCCACCCGCGTAATCCTGTCGCCGTAGAGTTCGAGGCCGTCCGCCACATCGGTTTCGATCTGCTGCGTCAGCTCGGTTTTCCCTTCAATATTGTGATCCGTGTTGACTTGAATGATCATGAAGCCCTCCCTAATAACGGTAGATTGCGGCAAGTCCGGTCTCGGTCGGCATCTGCTCGGTCGGGACAATGACGACCTGGCCGCCCATCTTCAGCGCCAAGACTCCCAGGTCATCGAGCGCGTCATCAACCTCCGGATGCGCCAGGTCGCCGGATTCGATTTCGCCGGTCTCTGCGTTGACCCGTCCGGGAATCTCCCGGCCCGCTTCGATCAGCAGCGTGGCCACCCTGCCATTGGCGACCGCCCTGGCAACGTGGGTTACATCGTCGTCACCGAGCTCTCCGGACCTCGCGTTCCCGAACTCCTCCACCAGACTCGCCAGTTGTGCCAGGTACCGAGGCTCCATCCGTTGCCAGGCCCGCACCCGAAGTTCGTCAATGGACGACAGGGAATCCGGATGGACATCGACGCTCTCGTCGATCAGGTATGGGTTGTCGCTGAGTTCATGAAACATGTGATGATGCTCGGGGAGCGATGCCAGAATCAGCGGTAGGCCCGATGGCTGAGAGTGAAACTCGAGGATTGCCCGGTCAATGAGACGGAAGAAGCGGTCGGCATCGATATCGACCTCGGCTTTCTTCCCTCCGTGGCCATGGTGCATCGCTGACTGAGATCCTCCTGCGCCACCATACGAGGCGACCGTGAGGCGCGGATCGGTTAATTCTTCTCCCAGCGCATCGGTGAGTGTGCGCGGTACGTTCTTGTGGAGGGGAATCTCGTGCAGGGCGTCACGGTTTCCTTCGAAAAGCTTGACCTCCTGCCGGTTTAATCCCAGAACATGATACCGGTCGACCGACTGAAGGAAGTGCATCAGAGGTTTGGTATGGAAGCTGTCCGCCACCACGACCAGTTCGCTGACGGGCCTGGGAAGTGTGTAGACTCGGAACACGCCCTTTGCGGCGAGTATTGCCAGTCCATCAAGCGTGTGGTTCCAGAAGTCGCGGTCCTCCGCCAGTGCCAGAAATGGTTCCAGCAGGGCGTGAGCCTCGTCCTTTGGCAGTTGAGTCAGGAGTGATTCCTCGAGGCTCTTCACGAGGTTGCCGAAGCGGATCGGGTCCTGCTGATTGTCCGGATGGTGCCGATGGGTCGTCTGGTAGAGCGAAAGGCACGGCGGACCACACTGGTCCGGGAAGTCTGCCAGGAAATTCTTGTCCAATATTTTCACGAAATCTCCCCTTGGCGGGGAAGAAGTGAGCGAAACGCCCCACCGATTGTCTGCTAGAATATACGGCTCCCTTGCCGCGGAAGCAAGCGAGCACCACCGCCGCACCGAAGGGCAGAGATGTGGGACGGAAACCTGGCGGGTTCACCGCGACTATGGGAGAGGCGGAAGGGCGTTCAGGCGAGGATGTTGACGTTCTGTCCGAGCATCGGGTCGGTGACCGCCTCGTTGATCAGGGCGGCAACCGCGTCACCCTGCACTTCGGCAAGGTCAATTGCGCTTGCCATCACCGAGGTTTGCACCTGCTGCATGAGTTGCGCCTGCTCCATCGCCATGTGCATGGATGTAATTGAGTCGATCATGCCCTTATGATACTCCATTCGAGCCGGTTTGTCAGGCTCTTGTACTCGCGGGCCGGTCGTTCTATATTCTCGTTGAACCATGAAATCGTTTCTCCGTACCCATAGAACAACCCTTTCCAGAATCATTCTGGTTTCTGGAGCCCTGATCTATCTTGCATTTGGCACGGCGTTTCTCTTGTTTCCCGACATCATCACCACACTGGATGGCATCGTTTTGCCGGATCGACCAGCGGCAAACCATGTCAGAGCGGTGTATGGAGGGATGGAAATCGGCCTGGGAATATTATTGTGGTATTTCTGCTTTGCCAGGGATGGCGTCAAGAATGGCCTGATTGTGCTTCTGTGCTCCATCGGCATGGCTTCACTCAGCAGGCTTTTCGGGATCATATTTGACCAGGGCGGAAATATGTCGAATGTTCTGAGTTTTGCCGCAGAGTTTGCGTTTGCCGCGAGTGCGCTGATCCTTCTTGTGATCGAGCCAAGGTCAGGCCAGCGCGGCGGCGAGGCGCAATAGGGGCTGAGCGGGGGCGTGGTGGCGCAAAAAGGGCGGAGTGTATACGGGAAGTGTCTCGTTGGACAAGACATTTCGCGCTTGCGGTGGCGCGGTGTCTGTTGCCTTCGCTCTGATACGTGTGCGCCCTTTTCTCGCCTGAGCGGGGCTGCTCTGAGAGAAGTTGGAATCCCTGTTCGCACCCGGTCCTGTGTCGTTGGTGCAGACAGGCTTCACGTTCAAAGGAAGACGATCGCCAGAGCGCTCACAGCCACTCCGACCGCGTACAGGAGCTTGCTGTAGTTCAGCACCCGTGCGCCATCCATACCGTCGAACGGGAAGAACGGAATCAACTGGTAGACGATGATCAGGCCCAGGATGACTTCCAACCCCAAGCCGAATAACGCAGGATAGAAGAGACTCATCCCCACGGAGACGAGTACGAGGCTCATCCACGTCGCGAAGGCTTGCAGGCCGTTGTACCGCGCGAACTCGCGATCTCGCCAGATGTCTGCTTTCGGCACGAAGAAGCCAAAGGTCGGCCACCATGCACCAAACACCAGGGCCAGTATCACGCTCAGCGGAGTTCCGCCTTGCGGGGCGTCAAACCGGACGGGACCGGACATTCTGGCGATGGGAAAAGCAACCAGCATTCGCAGCGCCGTGATCCCTGTCACCATCGCCATTCCGATGAAGAAGAACTCGATGCCCCGCAGGGAGAACAGCGACAGCGCCGCACCGATGAAGAGCGAGAACAGGAGACTCTTCAAGATAGCTGCCCGCTTGGGGTGTACACTCGCGTTCTCCACCGAGTCGTCCCGAACCCAAGTACTGTAACCAGTCGCAAGCGCATACGCGAGGCGTTTCGGCAATCCCTTCATGGAATAGCCGAAGAGCGATTTCAGAACACTCGGTCGGGTGTAGCCGTTCCTGGCGAACATGTTCCAGGAGGCGGTGTTGTCGGCTCGGATCAGGCTGAACTGCGTCTTCAACCCCTCATCATCCATGGCCTGGATGCCCGTTTCCAGGAGGCGCGATCCGAGCGTATGGCCCTGCGCCCTGGAGTCTACAA
>SLTF01000215.1 GCA_007130025.1 Spirochaetales bacterium
CACTTCCGCGGAGATTCCAGAAAAACGTTTGAGCAATGGTCTCGAGTAGCCAGGTGATGGCGTACATCATCAGGAGCGCCATAAGCGGTAGCCCGGCGATTGGAAGCAGGGCAAAGAGAATTCCTGAGATCAGGGTGGAAACCAGAAACCATCCGGCGAAGTTCACGAGGGGAATTCCGAAGTAGGCGCCGCGCTGATCCCATTGCCAGAAATTCCAGTGAACCATCTGCGGGTCGAGGAAAAAATCCCACGCGGTAAACGCTGCCCCGGAGACCGCGGAAAACCCCACCAGCGATGCCAGGTAGGCGGCACCCTCACCCGATGGAAAGCCTACCAATAGAGCGGCAACTCCCCAGGCCGGTGGCATCATCATCAGCCACGCGAGGGGGATTACCGCCGGAACCCGAAGCAGCTGCGGCTGCAGTACGTCGGTGTAGTGATAGCGGCCGAAGGGAATCCCGGTGCGGCAGCCAATAAACTCCGAGAACCAGCCCAAACCGGGAACGGCAATACAGACCGCAACCACAACGGCCGCGGGAAGGCTCACCGCCAGGAGCACCACGATGGTCGCAGCCTGAAAAATCACCCCCAGCGATATGCCGAGCCGTTCGGCGCCGTCACCCCACACCCACTTCAAGACGGGTACCAGAATCATCACCAGAAGCCAGAGTACCAGAAACACCGTTGCGGTGAGCGGCAGTTCACTGATGGTTTGCTGGAGCTGAATTACCACGCTGTGTATCCTCCCCTAGACGCGCTTACTGAATCGAATTGCAAACCAGGCTCGAATGAACAGAAACCAGGGGACGCTTGCCATGAGCAGGAGGTTTTCCCGCACGGTTCCTACCTCGTCGAGAAACCGAAAGATGCGGCCGATGGGATTCCTGGTGAACAGGGCGGTGAACACCTCCTTCCCCCGCTCGCCCCTTCGAAACAGAATCTGGAGCAGCATCGCATCGAAGGTCTTATAGCGACGCGGCGGCAGCCGGTTGTGAAAGGGCGTTCCCCGTTCGATCATCGAACGAACAATCGCGGCGCTGTCCTGCTGAATGCGCAGAAAGGCATAGCCGGTGGATGCCTTGACGCGTCCACCGAGCGTTCCAATGCGCATGATCCTTCTCCCGGCAGCGCGCGGAAACTCCTCATCGGTCATGGGAATGACGCAGGACTCCTCGTCGAGGATTTCGTACTCCGAGATGCCAAGCTGATCCTGAAGATAGGTTTCAAGCGCTTCCCGGTACTGCTGTGGCGGCAGGAGATCGGCCGAAAACAGCGTATACTCCACCATCGCCTCACGGGTTGAGAAGGGGAGGGTGTAGACAAAGCGAAACACCCCCTCTTGCGGTACCCGCAGGTCGAAGAGCGTTGCGCGGTCGGGCGTAAACTGGTCGTTGGGCGTGCGAATGGTCCAACCAAGAAAGTGCTGTTGCAGATAGTGGCGGCGGGGGTTTGCTCCACGGTACGCGACGGCAACCCAGCGGCTGTCAAACACCCAGTGGGCACGGTGGGCAATCCCGCCGGCAATTACCGTCGCCATGTCGCTGGTTGGGTCGGAATCGGCGATTGACTCGACCGATGCTCGCAAAAAACTCACCCGACCGCTTGCCTTCAGAATCTCAAGCGTATGGCGGTAGAAGTCGATCGAGCGGATTACGCGATAGTCGTAGGGATGGGTGTCAAGGTGAAGATTGACTCCATCGGAAACAAATGCGAGGCGATTCCACCGGTGAGAAACCGTTGATTCGCAGAATACCGGGGCTGTGCTCCAGAAACACCAGGTGCGGTCATTTCGCTCCTTGGGATCGGGATCGATGATGAGTATTCGCCGGTACGGCAGAGGGCTCTGCACGATCTGTACCGCCAGCGAAAGCGCCGCGGCGCCACCGCCGGCAAAAATCAGATCGTAGGTGTGAGAATCGAGTTCGGGCATCGTCCTTGTAGTATACGGGTGCAACGGAAGTGCGAGCAAGATGAATCAGGGAGAAAAAACGGTGCGTTAGAGAAGGGTATGAACACCATTTCGTGTCTGCTGCGAACTCTCGATTTGATTGTTCCCGAGCGTTGCGTGGGGTGCGGTACCCTGTTATGCGATGCCCGCATTGGCCCCGCTCCCGTCTGCGCGGATTGTGTCGGGAGACTCAAGCCGCTGGTGGGATCTCGATGCGTTCGCTGTGGAGTACCGCTCATAAGCGAAGAGGAGCGGTGTCTGGCATGCCGGGAGCGCGAGCACGCGTATGGAACGCATCGCTCCATCTACGGGTACGATGCAGCGATGGCGGCGTTAATCGGTGCGTACAAGTCGCGCGGAATCAAGACTCTTGGGGTCTTCTTTGCGGAAATCCTCCGGCGGGAGTGGGAGCGATCCGGCTCTTCCTCGGTGGTAGTCCCCGTGCCCGGAAACCCTGCTGGCGTCAGGCGTCGCGGTTGGGATCACTGCTCCGTCATCGCCGAGGTGATGGCGCGCCGCTACCGCGTGCCGGTCCGGGATTGTCTGAAGCGATCTCCGGGGAGACGGCAGAAAGAGCTCGGGTACGCGGAGCGGCAGCGAAACCTCTCGGGGAAGATCGCAATCCGAGAAGGGCGGAGAGTGCGCGTGGACGATATTGTGGGTGCACCGGTTACCTTGATTGACGACGTCTACACCACCGGCGCTACCGTGGAAGAATGCGCGCACGTGCTGCGGGGGCGGGGAGCCGGCACAATCGATGTGTTGACAATTGCCATGGATCTCTGAGCCGATTGACACTCTCCGACGGTATGGGTATTGTGTACCTGAAACTTTTGCCGTGTATGTCAAAAGAGTCGGGAGCCGACTCTTTTTTTGTTTTCCAAAACGCGAAGGGACTTCAATGACCGGCGAGACGCTTGAAGATCGCATCTTCTCCCAGGTGGAGCCCATTGTAGCCGGCAGCGGAATGCAGCTTGTCGATGTGCGTGCACAGATTGTTCGCGACGCATTGCGGGTGCACATCGTGCTGTTCCGCGATACCGGGGTGGGCATCAACGATTGCGCCGAGATTCACCGTATGGTGGTTCCACTGTTGGAGGCGGCTTCGCCCGATCGCGACCTCTCGATAGAGGTTGGGTCTCCGGGCATCGAGCGAAGCATTCGGCTGCCCCGTGAGTATCGCGTGTTTCTGGGAAAGGGTGTGCGGATTCTGTCGCAGAGTCGGGCCGAATGGATCGGTGGAATTATCGACTCGTGCGATGAAAACGGGGTTGTTGTGCGAAGCGGCACCGGATCAACGTTCATTCAGTATTCAGATATTCAGAAAGCCCGTTTGGACGATTCACAGGAGGTCTAGGAAACGACCATGTCATCGCAACTTTACGAGGCGATTCGCCTTCTGGTGCAGGAAAAAGGCATCTCCGAGGAACTGATTCATCGTACGATCGAGGAGTTTCTGCTCGCTGCGTACAAGAGAAAGTTTGGCACGTCCGACAATGCGGTTGTTCGCTTCAGCGAAGAGGAAGAGGGCGTTACCCTCTTCGCCCGCAGAGAAATTGTGGAGGACGTCTACGATCCGGTGACCGAGATTGACCTCGAAGAAGCACTCACCTTCAGCCCTGAAGCCGAGATCGGCGACGAGATGCTGATTGAGATCAATCCAATGGAGTTTGATCGCGTGGCCGTGCAGAGTGCCAAGCAGAAGGCCAAGCAGACGCTGCGCGAGATTCAGAAAGACACTCTCTACTCCGAGTTCATCGACAAAGTCGGAGAGATGATCATTGGCTATTACCAGCGGGAGCGCAACGGCAATATCTTTGTCGATCTTGGAAAGACCGAAGGGCTCATGCCCAAGCGCTACCAGTCTCCACGCGAGATGTACCGTCCCAATGACCGCATCAAGGCGTTGATCTACGAGGTCAACAAAACACCGGCGGGATTGCAGATTATTCTGTCTCGGACTCATACCGACTTTGTCCGTCGCATCTTCGAACTCGAGGTGCCTGAGGTCTACGATCGGACGGTGGAGATTCAGAAACTTGTGCGCGAGCCCGGCTATCGCACCAAGATCGCCGTCTACTCCAACCGGGAAGACGTTGACCCCGTTGGTGCCTGTGTCGGTCTCCGCGGGGTTCGGATTCAAGCCATCGTGCGGGAACTCGAAGGTGAAAAGATCGACATTCTGAAGTACGACAACGATCCGCGCACCTTCATCAAGAACGCGCTTTCTCCCGCGGAGGTCAATCACGTCATCATCCTTGACGAGGCGAAGCGGCAGGCCCTCGCGGTTGTGGCCGAAACCCAGCTCTCGCTGGCGATCGGAAAACAGGGTCTCAACGTCCGACTCGCCAATCGACTGGTAGACTGGAACATCGACGTCAAGACCGAAGAGCAGTTTGCGGAGATGGATATCGCAGCCGATACCAAGCGTGCGGTCTCTGCCCTCTTCCGTGACTTTGACGAGGAAGAAGACGAGATCACTCGCATCTCCGAGCTGCCCGACGTGCACGAAGGAATTGTTGCGGCGCTGAAGGCCAACGGCATCGATCTCATCGAGCAGCTTGTTTCACTGACCGACGACGATCTGCGTCGTCTGCCGGGCCTCAACGACGCCGATGTCGTGGCGATCAAGCAGATCATCGCCGAGAACGTGGAGATCATCGAGTCCGAAGAAGAAGCGGCCGTCGCCGAAGAACCCGGCTTTGATGAAGAGTCCGAAGGCGAAGAGGCGGCCGACGGCGATGCTTCCATCGGTGCTGAAGAAGAGTCAGACACGAGCGATGAAGACGCGTACGTTGGAGACGAAGAAGCGGTGGACGAGGGTGCCACCGCTGCAACCGACGAACCGGGAATGGACGACGACGGCATCGAGGAATCGTCCGGTTCCGATGAAGACGCCGAGCGGGAAGACGAGGACGACGAGGACGACGAGGAAGAAATTACCCTGATCGCCGAGCTTCCCGGCATTGATCCGCAGATCGTTGCAAAGCTTGAGGCGGCGGGCATCGTAGACGTTGTCGACCTTGTGAGCCGTCAGGGAGATGAACTGCGAGATCTCCCCGGTCTGACCGAAGACGATGTCTCGGCGATCGAAGGAATTATTGAAGAGTTTGTTGAGATCATCGAAGAGGAGGATGAATAGCCACCCTTTTCGAGACGCATTCGATCGTGGTATAAACAAAGAACGTTATGGCAGAAGAGAAAGACAAAGAGACAAAACCGAAGACAACTCTGATTAAGCACCGGAAAGAGGATGAGCGGCGCCCCGACGGCGAAGAGCGAACCGAGAAGAAAAAAGTTCGCGTCGTTGTCAAACGGAAGGGGAAACCAAAGCCCGCCGATCCCGAGGTCAAGCGCCCCACCGAGACTCCCGTCGCGGAGAAGTCCGCGACACAAGAGCGCCCGGTTGAACGCCCGGCTCCCCGGCCTGCACCCCGGCCCGCGCCGCGATCTGCACCGGACCATCCACCTCGCTCGTCCGACTCTTCGCCACCGTCACCACCGCGAAACCGTTTCCGCGTGGAAGGTGCGCCGGAGCCGCCGCCGTCCGTGCGCGA